>NZ_JBDJLM010000006.1:0-127078 GCF_039673365.1 Pseudomonas sp. TWI923
ATAATCCCGGGCTTATAACACATACGGGGGGTCACCCCCGCACCCTTTTTGTTGGGGGGGGTTGGGGGGTCCCCCCGCGATGCCAGTTCGAGCCTTCAGTGCATCCTCACCCAAACGCTCACCAGCACCGTCGCCGCCATCAGCCAGGCCACCGTGGCCAGCGCCAGCGACGCCTCCAGGCGCATGCGGTCAACCAGCACATACAAGGTCGCCAGGTAAACGAAGTACGGAATGATCGACCACATGCCGAACAGGATGGTGGTCTTCAGATCGTCCACCGAGCGCCCCTTGCCAACGATGTAATGGGCGATCAGGGCGAAGGTGGGGAACAGCGGCACCAGCCCTGCGATGTAGTAGTTGCGGGTCTTCGACAGGATGGCCAGCAGCACCACCACGCCGGCGCCCAGGGCCGCTTTGAATACCAGGTCCACGTTGTCTTCCAGGTTGAGGTTACCGATCAGCCGAGGCCGTATTTCTTCACTTTGTCGAACAGCGTGGTCTTGGCCATGCCCAGCTCCTGGCTGGCCTGGCTGAGGTTGCCGCCGGTGCGCTGCAGGGCGTCGCTGAGCAGGTTGCGCTCGAACGCCTCGACCGCCTCGGAAAAGCCCAGGCCCTGGCTGGCGCCGCCGCTGGGGCCCTTCTTGAACGCCGGCAGGCCCAGGGCATGGCGTTCGGCGACGTTGCGCAGTTCGCGCACGTTGCCTGGCCAGTCGTGGGCCATCAGTTGCGACAGGGTCTGGCTGTCGAGCTGTGGCGCCTCACGGTCGAAGCGCAGCGCCGACTGCTGCAGGAAGTGCTCGAACAGCTGCAGGATGTCTTCGCGGCGCTCGCGCAGGGGCGGCAGCTCCAGGGTCACCACGTTGAGGCGGTAATACAGGTCGCTGCGGAACTGGCCGCTCTGGCCGAGGGCGTCGAGGTCGGACTTGGTGGCGGCGATCACCCGGCAGTCCACCGGGATGCTCTGGTTCGAGCCCAGGCGTTCCAGGGTGCGCTCCTGCAGCACGCGCAGCAGCTTGATCTGCAGGTTGATCGGCATGCTCTCCACTTCATCGAGGAACAGCGTGCCGCCATTGGCGTGTTCGATCTTGCCGATGCGCCGTTTGCCGGCGCCGGTGAAGGCGTTGGCCTCATGGCCGAAAATCTCGCTTTCGAACAGGTTCTCTGGCAGGCCGCCGCAGTTCAGCGCCACGAACGGCTGGCCCTGGCGCCGGCTGAAGTCGTGCAGGCAGCGGGCGACCAGCTCTTTGCCGGTGCCGGTCTCGCCTTCGATCAGCACGTTGGCCGAGGTGTCGGCAACGTTGGCGATCAGTTCGCGCAGGTGCTCCATGGCCGGCGAGCGGCCAATGATCCGGCCTTCCAGGCTGCTCTGTTCGACCAGCTGGCGGCGCAGGGCGACCACCTCCCGGGACAGGCCGCGCTGCTCCAGCGCGCGGCGGACCACGTCGACCAGGCGCTCGGGCGAGAAGGGTTTTTCCATGAAATCGTAGGCGCCGTTGCGCATGGCGCCGACCGCCATGTCGATATCACCGTGGCCGGTGATCAGCACCACTGGCAGGCTGCGGTCGCGGGCCTTGAGGCGGTTGAGCAGCTCCAGGCCATCGATGCCCGGCAGGCGGATATCGCTGACGACGATGCCGGCGAAATCGTCGCCGATGCGTTCCAGTGCCTGCTCGGCGCTGCCGACGCCTTCGCAGGCGATGTCCTCGAGGGCCAGCGCCTGCTGGCAGCCGAGCAGCACATGGGGATCGTCTTCGACGATCAAGACCGTCAAGGGTGCTTGGTTCATAGGGACCCTTCGTTCATGGGAGCTCTGCGGATTCGGTGGGGGGCGTGGCCAGGGGCAAGGCGAGGACGAACGCAGTGCCGCCACCGGCGGGGTGTTCGACGCTCAGGGTGCCCTTGGCGGCGGTGGCCAGGCTGGCCGACAGGGTAAGGCCAAGGCCCAGGCCATGCTCGCCCGGTTTGGTGGTGAAGAACGGTTCGAACAGGTGCTTGCGCGTTTCCGGGTCGATGCCGTGACCGTTGTCGCGTACCCACAGGCGGTACTTGTCGCCCTGGGCTTCGCCTTCCAGCCACAGCTGCGGCAGCGGTTGGGTGGCCATGGCGTCCAGGGCGTTGCCGATCAGGTTGACCAGGATCTGTTCCAGGCGGGTCTGGTCGATGGCCAGCTGCTGGTCGTCGAACTGGCGGTGCAACTGCAGATGGCAGGCACTGATGCGGTTGCCCAGCACCTGCAGGGTGGCCTCGACGGCCTTTTCCAGCGAGGCCTGGCCACGGTCGTCGCCGCGTCGGGCGAACGAGCGCAGGCTGGCGGTGATGCGGCCCATGCGGTCGATCAGATCGTTCATGGTGCGCAGGTTGGCGCTGGCGGTTTCCAGTGCGCCGCGTTCGAGGAAGCGCACGGTGTTGCCCGACAGCGTGCGCAGGGCCGCCAGGGGCTGGTTGAGCTCATGGGCGATGCTGGTGGACATCTGGCCGATGGCCGCCAGCTTG
This sequence comes from Pseudomonas sp. TWI923, assembly GCF_039673365.1. NCBI lineage: Bacteria > Pseudomonadati > Pseudomonadota > Gammaproteobacteria > Pseudomonadales > Pseudomonadaceae > Pseudomonas > Pseudomonas sp. TWI923. The sequence continues at coordinate 2,494 of NZ_JBDJLM010000006.1, forward strand.
CCGGCCTGTACCAGCTCGTCCTGGGCCTGGCGCAGGGTCTGTTCGGCGTGGCGGCGCTCGCGGATCTGGCCTTTGAGGCGTTCGTTGCTGGCACGCAGGTCGGCGGTGCGCTCGGTGATCTTGCGCTCCAGGTGGCTGTTGGCTTCTTCCAGCGCCTCGCGAGCAGCCAGGCGGGTGGCGATCACCTTGCGTCGTTCGTTCCAGGCGATGGCCAGGATCGCCAGCAGGGCGAATGCCACGCCGACCAGGATGCCCTGCACCATGGATTCGCGGCGCAGGTCCTGCAGCGGGGTGAGCAGGGTGAAGTGCCAGGGGGTGTCGACCAGGCGCCGGGTCTGGGCCAGGTAGGTCACCTCGTGGGGTTTGCCGTGGGCGGTTTCGCTGTTGGCCGGGAAGGTCAGTTTCTCCACGCCATCGGCCAGGGTTTCGCGGGCCAGCGGTTGCAGCTCGTTGAGCGGCCACCAGTAGTACTGCAGGCTGCGCGCCAGGCGCTCCTTGATCTGCGGGTTCAGCGGGCGTACCGACTTGAGGCGCCGGGCTGGGTCGCTGGAGAGGATGATGATGCCGTTCTCGTCGCTGACGAAGGCTTCCAGGCGGGCGCGTTGCCAGCGCTCTTCGAGGGTGTCCAGGCGGACCTTGATCACTGCCACGCCGATGATCTTGCCGTGTTCTTCCAGGCCATGGGCCAGGTAATAGCCGGCCTCGCCGGTGGTGCTGCCGATGCCGTAGAAACGCCCGGGCTCGCCGCGCACGGCGGTCTGGAAGTAGGCACGGAACGCCAGGTCTTCGCCGAGGAAGGAATCGGCGTCGCGCCAGTTGCTGGTGGCCTGCACCCGGCCGTTGGTGTCGAGGACGAAGATCGCCCGGCTGCGGCTGCGCCGGTTCAGGCCTTCGAGGTATTCGTTGACGGCCTGGCGATCACCGGCTTCGGGGTCGGTGAGCAGGCGCGAGACACTGTCTTCAAGCTCCAGCAGGCTGGGCAGGTAGGTGTACTTGCTGATTTCGCTTTCGACCGTGCGCGCATGCAGTTCCAGCGCGCGCTCGCCGCTTTCGCTGAGGGTGCGGATGCCATTGCTCTCGCTGATCAGATAGCCAGCCATGCCCAGACCGACCATCAGCAGGATGACCAGGGGCGGCAGCAGCAATTGACGGATCAGGCGGGATTTCACGGCAGGCTGGGCAGGGCGAAGGAGCGAAGGGTCGCATTTCATCACAGTGGCCTTGTCACGACCAGCGTCCGCTGCCGGGCAGGCAGCGGACGTGGCTCACTCAGTGTTGCAGGATCTTGCTGAGGAAGTGCTGGGTGCGCTCGTGGCGGCCTTGCGGGTTGCCGAAGAAGTCTTCCTTCTGGCAGTCCTCGATGATGTTGCCCTTGTCCATGAAGATCACCCGGTTGGCGACCTTGCGGGCGAAGCCCATCTCGTGGGTAACGCACATCATGGTCATGCCTTCGTGGGCCAGCTCGACCATGACGTCGAGCACTTCGTTGACCATTTCCGGGTCCAGCGCCGAGGTCGGTTCGTCGAACAGCATGACGATCGGGTCCATCGACAGGGCGCGGGCGATCGCCACGCGCTGCTGCTGGCCGCCTGACAGCTGGCCGGGGTGCTTCTTGGCGTGGGCCCCTAGGCCGACGCGGTCAAGCAGGGCCAGGCCCTTCTTGGTGGCTTCCGCCTCGCTGCGGCCGAGTACCTTGCGCTGGGCGATGGTCAGGTTCTCGGTGATCGACAGGTGCGGGAACAGCTCGAAGTGCTGGAACACCATGCCGACCCGCGAACGCAGCTTGGGCAGGTTGGTCTTGGGGTCGGCGATGGAGGTGCCGTCGACCACGATGTCGCCTTTCTGGAACGGCTCCAGCGCGTTGACGCACTTGATCAGCGTGGATTTGCCCGAGCCCGACGGGCCGCAGACCACCACCACTTCACCTTTCTTGACCTCGGTGCTGCAGTCGGTCAGCACCTGGAAGTCGCCGTACCACTTGTTGACGTTCTTGATGGAAATCATACGGTGATCCTTTTTTGCAGGCGCTTGACCAGCCAGGAAGCGGAGAAGCTGATGAGGAAGTAGACGACACCGGCGAAGATCAGGAACTCATGGGAGCGCCCGATAATGTCGCCGTTGGAGCGCGCCGAGTTGAGGAAGTCGATCAGGCCCACGGTGTACACCAGCGAGGTGTCCTGGAACAGGATGATGCTCTGCTGCAGCAGCAGCGGGGTCATCTTGCGGAACGCCTGGGGCAGGATGATCAGGCGCATGCACTGGCCATAGCTCATGCCCAGTGCCTGCGCGGCGCCCATCTGGCCCTTGGAGATCGATTGCACGCCGGCCCGCACGATTTCGCAGAAGTAGGCCGCCTCGAACATCATGAAGGCCACTACGCAGGAGGTGAACGCGCCCACCGGGGTGTCTTCGCCGGTGATCCAGCGCAGCACGAAAGGCACCGCCAGGTAGAACCAGGTGATGACCAGCAGCAGCGGGATGGAGCGGAAGTAGTTGACGTAGGCGCCGGCGAAGTTCGACAGCAGCTTGCTCGACGACAGACGCATCAGGGCGAGGATCGTGCCCAGCGCGATACCGCCGACCACACCCATCACCATCAGTTGCAGGGTCAGGACCATGCCGTCCCACAGGGCGGGCAGGGCCGGGATGATTTCGCTGAAATCCATGTCCATTTACTTGCCCCCCACGGAGATCAGGCCAGGTACCGAGACTTTCTTCTCGACCATGCGCATGAGCAGCATCAGGCCCATGTTCAGGGTGAAGTAGATCAATGTGGCGAGGGTGAACGCTTCGAACAGGTTGGCGGAGAATTCGGCGGTCTGCTTGGTCTGTGCCAGCAGTTCCATCAGGCCGATCAGCGACGCTACCGAAGAGTTCTTGAACACGTTCAGGAATTCCGAGGTGAGCGGCGGAATGATGATCCGGTAGGCCTGGGGCAGCAGCACGTTCATGTAGATCTGCGACAGACTGAAGCCCATTGCGCGACCTGCCGATTCCTGGCCACGCGGCAGCGCCTGGATACCGGTGCGCACCTGTTCGCAGACTCGGGCGGCGGTGAACAGGCCGAGGCAGATGACCACGCTGATCAGTGCCGAGGTGGTCGGGTTGAGGTCCTGCTTGAACCACTCCTGCAGGCCTTCGGGCAGCAGGTCGGGCACCAGGAAGTACCAGATGAACAGTTGCACCAGCAGCGGTACGTTACGGAACAGCTCGACGTAGGCGGTGGCAATCCCTGACACCAGGCGGTTAGGCACAGTGCGCATGACGCCGAGCAGCGAGCCCAGCAGCAGCGCGATGATCCAGGCGGAGACAGCGATGGCGATGGTCCAGCCCAGGCCGGTGATGTACCAGTCCAGATAGGTTTCGCTGCCCACGCCGGTGGACTTGAAGAACACGCCCCAGTCCCAGTTGTAATTCATCGGGATTTCCCCTCAGACGGTTGTTTCACGGGCACCTTGATACATCCGGGGGCGTTCGACGCCCTCGGATGTAAAGGTTAGACACTAAAAAGTGGCCTGTCGGATCGAAACGTGCGCGTTGCGCACCAGGCCACTAGTTGCCTGGGATCAGGACTTCTTCTCGTCCGCGGCCTTGTCGGTCGGCTCGGCGATCAGCTTCTTCAACTCGTCGCTCATCGGGAAGTTCAGGTTCAGGCCTTTCGGTGGGATCGGCTGCTGGAACCACTTGTCGTAGCTCTTGTTGACATCACCCGACTTGAAGTAGGCGACGATGGCTTCGTCGACCGCTTTCTTGAAGGCCGGGTCGTCCTTGCGCACCATGCAGCCGTAGATCTCGTACGACTGTGGGGTGCCGGTGATGACCCAGTCGGACGGCTTCTTGGCCTTGGCCATTTCACCGGCGAGCAGGGCGTCGTCCATCATGAAGGCCACGGCGCGGCCGCTTTCGAGCATGTTGAAGGCTTCGCCGTGGTCCTTGGCCGAGATCACGTTCATCTTCATCTGCTTGTCGGCGTTCATCGCCTTGAGGATGCGCTCGGAAGTGGTACCGGCGGTGGTCACCACGTTCTTGCCGGCCAGGTCGGCGAAGTCTTTATAGGAAGGCTGACCGTCTTTGACCTTGGTCAGCAGGCGGGTGCCGACTTCGAAGATGCCCACCGAGAAACCAACCTGTTGCTGGCGCTCGACGTTGTTGGTGGTGGAGCCGCACTCAAGGTCGACGGTGCCGTTCTGCACCAGTGGGATGCGGGTTTGCGAGGTGACGAGGTTGTACTTGACCTTGATGTCGGTGCCCAGTTGCTTCTTCAGGGCGTCGACCACAGCGATCTGGATGTCGTGGGAGAAGCCCACGGGCTCCGGCTTGCCGGCGAGGTAGGAGAACGGGATGGAGGAGTCGCGGTGGCCCAGGGTGATGGTGCCCGAGTCCTTGATCTTCTTCAGGGTGCCGGTCAGCTCTTCGGCCATGACTGGCGATGCGATGACTGCAGCCGCGATAGCGGCGCCCAGCAATTGACGAACGATGCGCATCAAATTTTCCTCGACGTGTTTGTTTTTTTTATGGAGCCGTTGGCGGACTCTTTCGTTCAACGAATACCGCAATGAAGCGGGTGCATTCGGCTACCAAGTGTAGAGCATGAGTCGTGCCAAGCTCTGGCAATGATCATAACGGCGCGAAAACACTGGGGATTAATCTTTTTTGACGGTAATGGATGCTGATGTTTCGTGCGGATTCCCGAATGGATGGTCGGCGACCGTTCGGAAAACCGAATGAATGGCTGGCAAGATTTATTTAACGCCGGCCGGGCGCTGGCTGGTGCTCTGCTGGGGCTTTTGCGCCAGGAGCCCCAGGCATGACCGAAGTTGCCATTACGCCCGATTCAATCGATGCATTCATTGCCAACCGCTTGCCTGCGTGGTTGACCCAGGCAGACGAGTCACGCCTGGTCGCGCTCAACCAGGCCCTGCGCGGGCAACAGGAAAGCGCACATCGGCTTGCACCCTTGTTCGATGCCATCCCCTCTATGGAGGTTTATGCCGCACCGCTGCTCGAGAAGGCGCTGGAGCAGGCCGGAGCTGGCAAGCTGGATGTTCGCCGCTGCCAGGTGGGTATCAGTCGGGATGTCGAACTACCCACTGCCTCGCCCCATCTGAAGGCGCCGTCTTACATCCATCATTCGACCCAGAGCCTGCTGGCCGCCGCGCTGCACAATTTCCACGAAAGCGAGACACGACCTTCGATCTTTCGTCGTGCCGAACTGACCGATGAGACCGGCAGGCCGCTGGCGTTCGGTTTTGAAGCCTTCGCAATGCTTTGCCGCAAGCTCGACCTGGGGGGCAGCTACCAGGCCCTGCTCAAGTTGACGTTCCAGCCCTCGGGGGAGAGCGGGTCGACCCGTCGTGATATCGAGCGGCAGATGGAGGAGAACCATCGGGCGCAGTTGGAAGTGGCAGTACGCTTGGCCAGGCTCAGGGAGCAGGTCGATGAACAGAGCTATTTCGAATTGCTGGCGGTTTTTGCCGCGAAGCCGGCAGTGCCATCGGCCCCCGGGCAGATCACGGTCCGCCAGCTCTACCTGCTGGGCAAGAAGGTGCGCGGCGTGGTCACTCTTGAGGTCCGCGATGCGCCAGGCGAGCCGCTCAAGGCCGTGATCGCCTGGATTCCGGGAGACCCCCGGCAACCTCTGAGCCGATATGCATCCTGGGAGGCACTTTACCTGGCACTGGGCAAGCGCCTGCGCGACAGCACTGCCAGGATGTTCTTCGGGCGTTTCATCAGCGAACGGGATCGCCCGCTATTCTTCGGGGCGCTCAAGGCGTTGGGCAGGGCTACTGCGGCGGGGGCGGCGCTCGAACTGGACGGGCGCAACCTGGCCATCGATGATTCGCTATTCGTGCATTTGCGCAAACTGCAACTGGAGAAGTTGCTGGACGATGCCCGCGTGCTGGCGGTGCCGACCGGCGATGAAGACGACGTCGACCGACATGCACGCCTGGATGGGATGATTGCAGCTGGTTTCGACTTACTGGCCTTGGCCGGGCTGTTCATCCCAGTGTTGGGGGAGGTGATGCTGACTGTGACGGCGGTACAGATCGCCGAACAGGTCTACGAGGGTTATCAGGATTGGCAGATCGGTGATCGCCAGGGCGCGTTGGACCATCTGTTCACCGTGGCGCAGAACCTGGCGGTCGGGGTCGTGGTGGGCAAGGCAGGGTCCGCCGCCGTGGGGCTCACACGGCGCCTGCCGTTCGTGGATGGGCTGATGCCGGTGCGTACCGGCACGGGGGCGACCCGGCTCGCCAGCGAGCGACTCGAGGCCTATCAGCTGGAAGACCAGGACACGGCAGTTGGGCATCAGGTACGCGTGGCGGATGGCTGGCGCCTGCGCTTGCCCGATGGGGCCTACCAGGTGAGCCGATCGGCAGAGGGCGGCCAATGGCGCATCCAGCATCCCCGGCGCAGCACAGCCCATGCGCCCAGGCTTGAGCACAACGGCAGCGGGAGCTGGCGCCATGAGCTGGAGCAGCCACAACGCTGGCAAGGTGTTGGCCTGTTGTTACGTCGCCTGGATCGCCGATTGGCGAGCGTGCCGAACGCTACCGCTCAGATGCTGGCCGAGGTGACTGGCCTGGACGAGGGGCGTCTTCGCCAATTGCACCTGGAAAACGCCCCGCCCCCCGCACGGCTGCTCGACGCTTTCGAGCGCCATGAGTTGCACCGACAGTACCCGGCCCTGCGCGGTGAGGCTTTCGATGGTTACCTGGCCGACCGTGAGCGAGTGCCGAGCCGTTCGGCCAGCCTGTTGCGTCGGGATTTCCCAGGGCTGAGCGTGTCCGTGGCCGAGGAAATCGTCGCGCAGGCCAGCAGCGGGCAGGTCGCCGCAATGCTGGAGCGTGGACGGGTGCCGCTGGCGTTGGCCGAGCGGGCACGCTGGCAGCTGCGGAACAGCCGCCTCGATCGTGCTTGTGCCGGCCTGCGCGGAGCCGAAGCGGTCAACCCTGACTGCGAACGTCTGGCGTTGGGGCTGGTCGAGCGCTTGCTGCCTTGGCCGGCAAGCGTGCGTATCGAGTTGCGCGAAGCCAAGGTCGATGGTGCGTTGCTGGCCTCTCAGGGTAGCGCGCAGGCCAGCACTGTGTTGCGTGTGGTCAAGGCCAAAGGTGGATACACACTGCAGGATGGCCCGGGCGCCGAGCATGCTTCTGACCGTGACAGCCTGTTGCGCGCATTGTGGCTGAGCCTGGATCAAGCGCAGAAAGCGCAGTTGGGGGAGGGCGCCAGCGATGAGCAGATGTTCGTCGATCGCCTGGCCGCCAGTGCCAGTGCCGATCGCGAGCAAGTGGCCAGGGTGATCGGCATGGCGCCTGTCGGGCGTGGCCTGCAACCGCCTCGGCGGTTGGCTGACGGGCGCGTGGGTTACCCGCTCAGTGGTCGGGGTGTGGGCAGCCGGCAGGCGATCCGACGCGGTATTCACCAGATCTTCCCCACGCTCACCGAACTTGAGATGGAAGCCTATGTGCTGGATCTGCTTAGCAGGCGGGTCGACCTGTGGGAGCATTACAGTCTGTTGCAGCGCCAGTTGGGTGAATTGCGCCAGCAGTTGCGCAGGTGGCGTGATGAGGCGGCCAACCCGTTGCAACTGCTTCACCGGCAGCGTGTGGCGGATGTGATTCGACGCAGTTGGCGGCGCAAGCTGGTTGATCTGGCCGGTGACCCGGTGCTGACTGTCGAGGGGGAGCGGGTGGGCAGCCTGCCGATGTTGCCGGCAGGGGTCGATTTTTCTCACGTTCGGCGCCTGGTACTCAGGGATATGGGGCTGGGTGAGGTCGACGCTGATTTTCTGGCACGTTTTCCCAACTTGCTTGAGCTGGACCTGCGAGAGAACGCACTGACTGCGATCCCTGCGGGGATAGAGCGCATGACGCGCCTGCGGCAACTGCACCTGGCACGCAACCAGATCAGCCTGGACATGGCAGGCAACGCCCGGCTGATGCCGCTATCGAGCCTGCATACCCTGGACATGAGCCACAATCCTCTGGGGCGCGCCCCTGACCTGGCAGGCCTGCGTCACCTGCGGCGGGTACTGCTGCGTTCGACAGGGCTGGACACCATGCCGGAGCCAGCGCGTCGTCTGTCCTGGCGCGGTTTGGCGGACTTGCGCGACAACAGCATCCGCCAGTTGCGCCTGGAACTGAACACGCTGCGCCTGCGTCTGGGCCGCCTGAGCCTGCATGACAACCCGCTGAGCGAAGCTGATGAGGCGCTGTTGGAGCAGGCCGCTGGTTCACGTGAGCTGCACGCGGCACATACCCCTGTCGATTTTGCCCTGCGCGATTTGTGGTTGGGGCACGAGTACGGTGAGGCCCGCACTCAGCGCCAGGCAATATGGGATGCATTGCAAGCCGAGTCTGATTCGGCCGATCTGTTCCGGTTTCTCGCCGACTTTGCCCAGATCGATGATTTTGACCAATACCCTGAGTACTACCGAAGCCGGGTCTGGCACATTCTTGAGGCATGCCACGCCCATGAATCGTTGCGCATGCGCCTGTTCAGCGAGGCCAGTGGGCCGCGCACCTGTGAAGATCGCCTGTTGCTGACGCTCAGCCAGTTCGAGCTTGCGGTGTTGGCCGAGCAGGCCGTGTTCGAAGGGCCACAGGCTCAGGTGGAAAGGCGGCTTGTGCAGCTAGGGCGCGGCCTGCTTAGGCTCGACGAACTGGATCGTATTGCCGCACGGCATGTGCAGAGCCTGCTGCAGCGCGGTGTCGCCATGGTCGACGAGATAGAAGTACGGCTGTGCTTGCGGGTCAGGCTGGCGGAGGCATTGGGGTTACCCGCGCAGCCACCGGCCATGCACTACGAAAGTTTCGCCAATGTCAGCACCAGTGACCTGAGGCGGGCGCAGGCTCAAGTACTTGCTTCGGAGACCCGTGAGCGGGTGGTCGAGTCGTTGGCGCAACGGCCATTCTGGGAACGCTACGTGCGTGAACGCGATCACGAACGCTTCGAAGTGCTGGCCGAGCCTTTTCATCAGCGCCTGGAAGTCATCGAGCAGGGGGTGGAGCAGACCGGTGAGCAGTATTATCTCGAGCAAAGCACGGCGTTGATGGTTGAACTCGAGGGGGTTGAGCGTGAGCTTGTTCGCACCCTGGCCCGCGAAGCCTACGAGCGTTCACATCCGTGAACGCCCCTGGGGACTCAGTGGCACTCGCCGAGGTGCCGGGTATCTGCCGTGCGCTGGTTTGCCGCCGTTCAGGCGGCTTGAACCGGCGCACGATCTTGTCGGGTGTGTGCCAGGTAGTCGACCAGCGCCTGTTGCTCGGCGGCGCTGGTGAACAGGCCGAGCTTGGTGCGGCGCCAGAGGATGTCATCGGCGTCGACCGCCCACTCCTGGCTGCACAGGTAGTCCACTTCGCGGGTGAACAGGCCACCACCGATGGCCTGGCCCAGGTCCTCGGGGCCATTCACGCCCTCGAGCAGGCGCCAGACGCGGCTGCCGTAAGTCACAGCCCAACGCTTGGTGATATCCAGCGGCAGCCAGGCATGGCTGGCCAGCACTGCGTCCACCAGTGCCTGCACGCTGGTCATGCTTTCGCCGCCGGGTAGCGGCGCATCGGCGGTCCAGCTGCCGCGCATCTGGGTGAAGAACGGCTTGAGCTCGGCCATCGCCGACTCGGCCAGCTTGCGGTAGGTGGTGAGCTTGCCGCCGAATACCGACAGCAGTGGCGCTTCACCTGCTGCGGCGGACAGCGCCAGGGTGTAGTCGCGGGTCACTGCCGACGGGTTGTCCGACTCGTCGTTGCACAGCGGGCGCACGCCGGAGTAGGTGTGCAGGATGTCGGCGCGGCTCAGCTGGTGGTTGAAGTGTTCGTTGACCACTTTGAGCAGGTAGTCGGTCTCCTGCTCGGTGATCGCCACCTTGGCCGGGTCGCCGCTGTATTCGCGGTCGGTGGTGCCGATCAGGGTGAAACGCTCCAGATAGGGGATGCAGAAGACGATGCGCTGGTCTTCGTTCTGCAGGATATAGGCGTGCTCGCCTTCGTACAGGCGCGGCACGATCAGGTGGCTGCCCTGGATCAGGCGGATGCCGTAAGGCGCATCGAGCTTGAGATCGTCCTTGATGAAGCTGGCCACCCAGGGGCCGGCGGCGTTGACCAGGGCGCGGGCGCGGATGGTCCGCAGGCTGCCGTCGGCGTGTTGCAGCTCCACTTCCCAGATGCCCTCGACCCGCTCGGCACGCAGGCAACGGGTGCGGGTGTGGATGTGTGCACCTTTCTCGCGGGCGGCGATGGCGTTGACGACCACCAGGCGGGCGTCGTCGACAGCGCAGTCGGCGTATTCGAAACCGCGGGTGATGGCTGGCTTGAGCGGGTAGCCCGGGCCGAAGCGCAGGCTGCGCGAGGCGCCCAGGCGCTTGCGCTTGCCCAGGTGGTCATAGAGGAACAGGCCGGCGCGGATCATCCAGGCCGGGCGCAGGTGTGGCTGGTGCGGCAGGACGAAGCGCATTGGCTTGACGATGTGCGGGGCTTTGGCCAGCAGCACTTCGCGTTCGGCGAGGGCTTCGCGCACCAGGCGGAATTCGTAATGTTCGAGGTAGCGCAGGCCGCCGTGGATCAGCTTGCTGCTGGCCGAGGAGGTGTGCCGGGCCAGGTCGTCCTTTTCACAAAGGAATACCTTCAGGCCGCGCCCGGCGGCGTCTGCCGCGATGCCTACGCCATTGATGCCGCCACCGATCACGGCGAGGTCGTAGCAGTCGAGGGGTTGGGGCGAAACGGGCTGGGACACAGCAAGGCCTCCTGGGCTGTCCATATCGAATATGAACATTGATGTTCGTTTGCGAAAATACTAGCGCAATGAACAGGCGGCCGCCAGTGAGTCTTTATAGAAAAAACTGATCGGATGACAATTAAGTGAACATTTACGAACATCGTGCAGGGCCGGCAAGCCGGCGCCTGCAGAATCAGGGCGTCAGACCACGTCCAGGCGGATCTTGTACTGGTTGAGCAGTTGGGTCAGGGCGGGGGTAGGGGCCTGATCGGTCACCAGGCAGTCCACCAGGCTGATCGAGCCAAGGCGGACCATGGCGTTGCGCCCGAACTTGCTGGAGTCTGCTGCGAGGATCACCTGGCGGGCATTGGCGATGATCGCCTGGGACACGCGCACCTCCTGGTAATCGAAGTCCAGCAGGCTGCCGTCCTCGTCGATGCCGCTGATGCCGACCACGGCGAAGTCGACCTTGAACTGGCTGATGAAGTCGACGCTGGCCTGGCCTACCACGCCGCCGTCACGGCGTACTGTGCCGCCAGCGATCAGCACTTCGAAATCGTCCTTGGCGCCAAGGATCGCCGCCACATGCAGGTTGTTGGTGATGATCTTCAGGTGGTTGTGGTTGAGCAGCGCCCGGGCGATGGATTCGGTAGTGGTGCCGATGTTGATGAACAGCGAGGCATGGTCGGGGATCTGCCGGGCCACGGCTTCGGCAATGCGCTGCTTCTCGTCGCGCATCTGGTCGGCGCGCATGGCGTAGGCGGTGTTCTCGATGCTCGAGTCGTAGGCAGCGCCCCCGTGGTAGCGGCGCAGCAGGTTGGCCTCGGCGAGCTGGTTGATATCGCGGCGGATGGTCTGCGGAGTGACGACGAACAGCTGCGCCATTTCCTCGATGCTGACGTAGCCGCGTTCGCGGACCAGCTCGAGGATTTGTTGTTGGCGTGGAGGCAGATTCATGGGCGGTCCTTGGGGGCAGCCGGAAAAATTCTGCAATGATGCCGGAGGAAGGGGAGTAGGACCAGCTTGGGTTGCTGCGCAAGTAGCCATCGAGGGGCAAGTCGCCGCTGCGACTTGCCCCTCGAAGGTTCGATGATCAGGCGTCGTGGTCTTCCCAGTCGCGGGTGCGGTCCACGGCCTTGCGCCAGCCTTTGTACAGCTTCTCTTTCGCCGCTTCATCCAGTTGCGGGCTGAACTCGCGTTCGATGATCGCCTTGTCGCGCAGCTCGTCCAGGCCGCTCCAGAAACCGCAGGCCAGGCCGGCCAGGTAGGCGGCGCCGAGGGCGGTGGTCTCGCGCATTTTCGGGCGTTCTACGCAGGTGCCGAGAATGTCGGCCTGGAACTGCATGAGGAAGTTGTTGGCCACCGCACCGCCATCCACGCGCAGTTCGCTCAGGCGCTGGCCGCAGTCCTGCTGCATGGCATCGAGCACGTCGCGGGTCTGGTAGGCGATCGACTCCAGCGCGGCACGGATGATGTGGTCGACTTTCACGCCGCGGGTCAGGCCGAACAGCGCACCACGGGCATAGGGGTCCCAGTACGGCGCGCCGAGGCCGGTGAAGGCGGGTACCAGGTACACGCCATTGCTGTCCTTGACCTTGCTGGCGAAGTACTCGGTGTCATAGGCGTCGTTGATGATCTTCAGCTCGTCGCGCAGCCACTGCACGGTGGAGCCACCGTTGAACACGGCGCCTTCCAGGGCATAGGCCACTTCGCCGCGCGGGCCGCAGGCGATGGTGGTGAGCAGGCCGTGGGACGAAGCGACCGCCTTGTCGCCGGTGTTCATCAGCAGGAAGCAGCCGGTGCCGTAGGTGTTCTTGGCCTGCCCGGGTTCCACGCACATCTGGCCGAACAGCGCCGATTGCTGGTCGCCAGCGATGCCGGCGATTTTGATGCCGCTCTTGGTCTGGCCATAGACTTCCGACGATGGGCGCACTTCGGGCAGCATCTGCCGCGGGATGCCGAGGATATCCAGCAGCTTCTCGTCCCACGCCAGGGTATGGATGTTGAACATCAAGGTGCGCGAGGCGTTGGTGTAGTCGGTGACATGCACCTTGCCGCCGGAGAACTTCCAGATCAGCCAGGTATCGATGGTGCCGAACAGCAGCTCGCCGCGCTCGGCGCGCTCGCGAACACCTTCGACGTTGTCGAGGATCCACTTGAGCTTGGTGCCGGAGAAGTACGGGTCGGTGACCAGGCCGGTGGTTTCGCGGATGTACTGTTCGTGGCCGTCACGCTTGAGCTGGGCGCAGATCTCGGTGCTGCGGCGGCACTGCCAGACAATGGCGTTGTACACCGGACGGCCGGTTTCCTTGTCCCACACCACGGTGGTTTCACGCTGGTTGGTGATGCCGATGGCGGCTACCTGGGCGTGGCTGATACCGGCCTGGGCCAGGGCTTCGACCATGGTCGCGCTTTGGGTGGCGAAGATTTCCATCGGGTCGTGCTCGACCCAGCCGGCCTGCGGGTAGTGCTGGGCGAACTCGCGCTGCGACGTGCCGACCACGTTGGCGTCGCGGTCGAAGATGATGGCCCGAGAACTGGTGGTGCCCTGGTCGAGGGCAATGATGTAGTTCTTGTCCTGGGTGTCTGTCATGTCGATGGCCTTGCAGGAATTAGGAGTGGTTCAGGGCGTGGCGAGCATTGGAGCCCGGCGCTGGCATCAGGAAACCTGGGCATCACCCTGAGGATTATCGTCTGTCTGTGGCTTCTCGGCTTCTGCTGTCGGCAGGTTGCGGGCAATCAGGCCGCGGTACAACGCCGCACCAAGGCTGGCGCCGAGAATCGGTGCGAACACCGGTACCAGGAAATAGGGAATGTCACGCCCGCCGGTAAAGGCGATGTCGCCCCAGCCAGCGAGGAAGGTCATCAGCTTGGGCCCGAAATCGCGCGCCGGGTTCATCGCAAAGCCGGTCAGCGGGCCCATGGCGCTGCCGATCACGGCGATCAGCAGGCCGATCAGCAGCGGCGCGGTGGCGCCACGGGGCAGGCCGTTGTTGTCGTCGGTCAGGGCCATGATCACGGCCATCAGGATGGCGGTGATGATCACTTCGACCAGGAACGCCTGGCCGGTGGACAGCGCCGGGTGCGGGTAGGTGGAGAATACCGAGGCCAGCTCCAGGCTGGCCTGGCTGCCGCGCAACATGGCGTGGGCCTGTTCGAAATCGAAGAACAGGTTGCTGTACAGCGTGTAAACGAGCGCGGCGCCACAGAACGCGCCACACACCTGGGCGAGTATGTAGAACGGCAGTTTGCGTTTGTCGAAGCCGGCGAACAGGGTGAGGGCGATGCTCACGGCCGGGTTCAGGTGCGCGCCGGAAACGCCGGCGGTGAGGTAGATCGCCATGCTCACGCCGACCCCCCAGATGATGCTGATTTCCCACAGGCCGAAGCTGGCGCCGGCAACCTTGAGGGCGGCGACACAGCCTGTGCCGAAGAAGATGAGTAGCGCGGTGCCGAGGAATTCGGCCATGCATTGGGCGGAAAGCGTCGGTTGGCGTAGAGCAGTCGTCATGTATGACCTCGGTTCTTGTTGTTGTGAGGCGTAGTGCGCTCGACAGCAAAAAAGCCCGGAGTCGATCCCCATTGACGCCGGGCGGGTGCAGGGAGTGCACCTTATAGGTGCACCATGTATTCAGAAACGAAAAAATATAGACAAGAAACGCTGATGTCAAAGGTCGAAAGTGAACGGTTGGCCACAAACTGACCGAGAGGCCTGCCTGCGAACCGTTGGCCGCCGCTCTGGCCCGCGGGTGTGCTGGCTGGTCTGGGGGATTTGCCCTACAGTAGCCGGCGACCTGCGATCGACTGGAGCCTTCGATGACCCCCGCCCTGGACCTGCTGAAAAAGGCGCGCGCCGAGTACCGCGTGCACAGTTACGAACATGACCCGAAGACTGCCTCCTATGGCCTGGAAGCGGCCGAGAAGCTTGGCCTTGACCCGCTGCGGGTGTTCAAGACGCTGCTGGCCAGCAGCGAGAAGGGCGAATTGCTGGTGGCGGTGGTGCCGGTGGTCGGTACCCTCGATCTCAAGGCGCTGGCCCATGCGGCGGGGGTGAAAAAGTGCGAAATGGCCGACCCGCAGGCTGCCCAGCGTGCCACGGGCTACCTGGTGGGGGGGATCAGCCCGTTGGGGCAGAAGAAGCGTCTGCGCACCTTCATCGACGAGTCCGCGCAACAACATGAAACCATTCACGTCAGCGCGGGCCGTCGTGGCCTGGAGGTGGAGCTGGCAGCGGCGGTGCTGGCAACCCATACCCAGGGGCAATTTGCCGGGATTGGTCGCGGCTGATCATCTGTATGGTGGTAATTTCCTCGACTCTGTCACTGTTCGGTCCGGGCCCCGTGCGCCATGCTCGGGCCCTTTCCAAAAAGACAGAGGGAGCGTGTCATGCAGTTGCACTTCCATCAGGTCGACGCGTTCAGCGATCGTCCCTTCGCCGGCAACCCCGCCATGGTTTATCACCTGGAGCAGTGGCTCGACGAGGCGCTGATGCAGCAGATCGCCGCCGAGCACAACCTTGCCGAGACCGCGTTCGTGGTGGCCGAGGGTGACGGATATCGCATCCGCTGGTTTACCCCGAGTACCGAAGTACCGCTGTGCGGCCATGCCACCCTGGCCAGCGCTTATGTGCTGTTCGAGGTCTATGGCGAGCAGAAGGCGCGGCTGGACTTCCAGAGCCAGTCAGGGCCACTGAGCGTCAGCCGTGAAGGGGATCGCTTGTGGCTGGACTTCCCGCGCATTGATTCGCAGCCGGTGGCCGAGCCTTTGCCGGTTGCCGAGGCGTTGGGCTGCGAGGTGCTGGAAGTGCGCCAGAGCAAGGAGCTGTTCGTGGTGTTGCCGTCGGAGCAGGCAGTGCGTGATTGCACGCCGGACATGGCTGCGGTGGCGCGTCTGCCCGGGCTTGGTGTGATTGTGACGGCGCCCGGCGCCAGGCATGACTTCGTATCGCGCTATTTTGCCCCGGCTATCGGCATCCCCGAAGACCCGGTGACCGGTTCCACCCATTGCCTGCTCATCCCGTACTGGGCCGAACGCCTTGGCAAAACCGAGTTGAGTGCGTTCCAGTGCTCGGCCAGGGGCGGTGAGCTGTCATGCAGGCTGGAAGGTGAGCGGGTGAAAATCGGTGGGCAGGCTCGGCGGGTGGCCAGCGGCACGTTGATGCTGTGATTGTCGCGGGGCAAGCCAGGAAACCGAACCGCAGCTCCCACGTTGGTTGTGGGAGCAACTGCCTGGCTGCGCGATTCACATGACTTATTGATCGAGCCGGGACCTGTGGGGGCGGCTTTAGCCGCGAACACCGGCAAGGCCGGTGTCATCCACCGCGTCGCCGGTTTCGCGGGTAAACCCGCTCCCACAGTCAGAGCACAGGTCTTGAGTTCGGCTCGGTCGGGTGCGCGCTGGCTTGTCCTGCGATGTTCTGGGTGCTTCAGAGCGCCGAGCTGACGCGGCGCACACCGTTCTCCTGGCGTGGCAGTTGCGCGGCTACGCTGCCGGGCACCGGGAACAGCACCAGGTGGTCGGCCGCCACGGCGATACCGATTTCCTGGCCTACCTGATGGTCGATGTGGCTGGGGAAGATCGCTTCGAGCTGGCTGCCGGTGGGCAACTGCAGGCGATACAGGGTGGAAGCGCCGAGGAAGCTCTTGCCGACAATTTGCGCCCGCAATTTGCCGTCGGGCGCATGAATGATGTCATCCGGGCGCAGCAACACGTCCACCGAGCTGCCCGTGGCCATGGTGTAGGCGCGATTGCCCCGCAGTTCGCCGAGTTCGGTGGTCACCGCTTCATGGCTGCTCATCTGGCCGCGAATGAAGTAACCCTGGCCAATGAAGCTGGCAACGAAGGGGGTTTGCGGCTCGTGGTAGAGGTTGTAGGGGGTATCCCACTGCTCCAGGCGGCCTTCCTTGAACACGCCAACGTGATCACTGACGGCGAAGGCTTCTTCCTGGTCGTGGGTGACCAGGATGGCGCTGGTGCCACGGCTCTTGAGGATGTCGCGCACCTCGTGGCTGAGGCGCCTGCGCAACTCGACGTCGAGGTTGGAGAACGGCTCGTCGAGCAGCAGCAGTTGTGGCTCCGGCGCCAGTGCGCGGGCCAGTGCGACCCGCTGTTGCTGGCCGCCGGACAACTCGTGCGGGTAGCGCCCGCCGAGGCCGCCCAGCTTGACCAGTTCGAGCATCTCCTCGACCACGGCCGCCTGTTGCGGGTGCTTGCCGATGCCGAAGGCGATGTTCTGCGCCACGGTCAGGTGTGGGAACAGCGCGTAGTCCTGAAACACCATGCCGATCCGGCGTTTTTCCGGAGCCAGGGTGAAGCCTGCACGGGAGATGACCTCGCCGGCCAGCTGGATCTCGCCTTCATGCACCGGCTCGAAACCGGCGATGGCGCGCAGCGTGGTGGTCTTGCCGCACCCGGAGGAGCCCAGCAGGCAACCGATGTCGCCTGCGTTCAGGTGCAGATTGAGGTTCTGGACGATGCGCTGCTCGCCATAGCCGCAGGCGAGGTCGCGCAGGTTGAGCAGTAGGGGTTGACTCATGCGTGGTGGTAAGCCGGTTCTACAAGGAATTCGAGAAGGGCCTTCTGCGCATGCAGGCGGTTTTCAGCCTGGTCCCAGGCGACCGAACGGGGGTCGTCGAGCAGGTCCTGGCTGATTTCCTCGCCACGGTGGGCGGGCAGGCAGTGCATGAACAGGGCATCGGGTGCCGCCAGGTCGAGCAGTGCGCGGTTGACCTGGTAAGGCGCGAAGTGCGCCAGGCGCCGTGCAGTTTCCTCTTCCTGGCCCATGGAAGTCCAGACATCCGTGGTCACCAGGTGGGCGCCGCGTACGGCTTCCTTGGGGTCACGGATGATCTGCACGCGGTCACCGCCCAATTGCAGGAAGCGTGGATCGGGGTCATAACCCTCGGGGCAGGCGATGCGCAGCTGGAAGTCGAACTGGCGAGCGGCTTCGATGTACGAGTTGCACATGTTGAAGCCATCGCCGATCCAGGCCACGGTCTTGCCCTGGATCGAGCCGCGGTGTTCAAGGAAGGTCTGCATGTCGGCCAGCAGCTGGCAGGGGTGCGACTCGTCGGACAGGCCGTTGATCAGCGGCACCCGCGAATGGGCGGCGAATTCGGTGAGGGTGCTGTGGGCGTGGGTGCGGATCATCACCGCATCGACCATGCTCGACAACACGATGGCGCTGTCGGCAATCGGCTCGCCGCGGCCCAGCTGGGTGTCACGCGGCGACAGGAAGATGGCCTGGCCGCCGAGCTGGATCATGCCCGCCTCGAACGACACCCGGGTACGGGTCGAGGATTTTTCGAAGATCATCCCCAGCACGCGGTTCTTCAGGGGCTCGAACAGCACGCCACGCTTGCGCAGGTCCTTCAGCTCGATGCCTCGGCGGATCACACCGAGCAATTCGTCGGTGGTGAAATCCAGCAGGGAGAGAAAGTGCCTAGCGCTCATGATTGACTACCTTATCTGCAACGGTGTGCAGGTCGACCGTATGGGTTTTGTTGACAACGGGAGTGACCTGCGGCGTAAGCCGCACGGGGCGGACGGAATAGGGAAAGGCGCAATACTATAATTAAATGTCGCCTCAAACCAAGAGGGGAAACAGTGTGTCTGTATCAACGGGTGTCGTAACCCACTGCAGGTGCGCTGTTTTTTATTTGCTACAGGGGTTGTACACGGCCAGGCGCGCGTTTGGCAAACCCGCTGTCGCGAATCGTGGGCCTGATGTCGGCCAATTCACGCCGCGAAGCGCGCTGGTGAGCCTTGCTGGGGCGGCGCATAGTCGAACGTCCATAACAACACGGCAGAGGCGGCCATGACCAAGACCCTGCATCACCGAGCCTGTCACCTGTGCGAGGCCATCTGCGGCCTGAACATCGAAGTGACCCACGAAGCCGACGGCCGGGCGCGTATCAGCTCGATCAAGGGCGACTCGCAGGACCCGTTCAGCCGTGGGCATATCTGCCCCAAGGCAGTCGCCCTGCAGGATATCCAGGAAGACCCCGACCGCCTGCGCCAGCCCCACAGGCGTATCGGCGACCAGTGGCAGCCGATTGGCTGGGACGAGGCGTTCACCCTGGCCGCCGAGCGCCTCTGGGCGGTGCAGCAGGCCCACGGGCGCAACGCCGTCGCGGTGTATCAGGGTAACCCCAGCGTGCACAACTATGGGCTGATGACCCACAGCAACTATTTCCTTGGCCTGCTCAAGACTCGCAATCGCTTCTCTGCCACATCGGTCGACCAGTTGCCCCAGCACCTGACCAGCTACCTGATGTACGGCCATGGCTTGCTGCTGCCGATCCCGGACATCGATCACACCCACTTCATGTTGATACTCGGTGGCAACCCGCTGGCTTCGAACGGCAGCATCATGACGGTGCCGGATGTGGAGAAGCGGCTGAAGGCGCTGAAGGCCAGGGGCGGGCGCCTGGTGGTGGTCGACCCGCGGCGCAGCGAGACGGCGGCGATGGCCGATCAGCACCTGTTCATCCGCCCCGGTGGCGATGCGGCGCTGCTGGCTGCGCTGCTGCATACTCTTTTCGCCGAGGACCTGGCCCGCGGATCGCACTTGCCTGTCAACGGGCTGGATCAGGTACGCCAGGCCATTGCGCCGTTCGATGCCGAGGCGATGAGCGGGCTCTGCGGTATCCCGGCGCAGGACATCCGCCAGCTGGCCCGGGATTTCGCGGCCGCAGGCAAAGCCGTTTGCTATGGCCGGATGGGGGTGTCCACCCAGGCCTTCGGTTCGCTGTGCCACTGGCTGGTGCAACTGATCAACCTGGTCACCGGCAACCTCGACCGCGAAGGCGGTGCCCTCTGTACCGAACCTGCGGTGGACCTGGTGGCCAGCACCTCGGGCGGGCATTTCAACCAATGGCAGAGCAGGGTCTCGGGCCTGCCGGAATATGGCGGCGAACTGCCGGTGTCTGCCCTGGCCGAAGAGATCCTCGAGCCGGGTGAAGGGCAGATACGGGCGCTGGTGACCGTTGCTGGCAACCCGGTGTTGTCCACGCCCAACGGGCGGCGCCTGGATGATGCCCTGGCTGGGCTCGAGTTCATGCTCAGCATCGACCTGTACATCAACGAGACCACCCGCCATGCCGACCTGATCCTGCCCTCGACTTCGGCGCTGGAGAATGATCATTACGATTCCACCTTCAATTTGCTGGCGGTACGCAACGTCAGCCGTTTCAACCGGGCGATCCTGGCCAAGCCCGAGGGAGCATTGCACGACTGGGAGATTTTCGTCGGCCTGGCCAAGGCTTTTGCGGCGCGCGCCCAGGCCGAGCTGAAGGCGACGCTGCCGCCAGCGCAGATGATCGATTACGCGCTGCGCAAGGGGCCTTATGGTGATGCGTCAACCTGGAAGCTGTCGCTGCAAACCCTCGACCAGCATCCCCATGGCCTCGACCTGGGGCCGCTGACGCCGAACCTCGCTGAGCGCTTGGGTACCGCCAGCCAGGCGGTCGAAGCAGCCCCGGCTGCCCTGCTCGAAGACCTGCAACGGCTTGCCCGGCAATTGCCGCCGGAACCTGGCCAGTTGTTGCTGATCGGCCGCCGTCATGTGCGCAGCAACAACTCGTGGATGCACAACTTCCATCGACTGGTAAAAGGCAAGCCGCGCCATCAGTTGCTGATGCACCCGCTCGACTTGCACCAGCGCCAACTGCAGGACGGCCAGACGGTACGTGTTCGTTCACGCACCGGTGTGCTCGAAGTGCAGGTCCAGGCCAGCGAGGAGATGATGCCGGGGGTGGTCAGCCTGCCCCATGGCTACGGGCATGGGCGCCAGGGCGCCCAGTTGCAGGTGGCCAGCGCGCAACCTGGGGTGAGTGCCAATGACCTGACCGACGAGCGCCTGCGTGATGGCGTTTCCGGCAATGCGGCACTCAATGGCGTGCCGGTGCAGGTGGAGGCCGCATAAGGAATGGCAAGGCCGAGCATGCCGCTCGGGTTTCCGATACAATGCGTCACCGTGCCGACGACCATGTCGGAAAGTTCAGCCGAGGTGCTTCATGGATATCATCGAAACAATCAAAGAGCAGATCGCCAACAACACCATTCTGCTTTACATGAAAGGCTCGCCGAATGCCCCGCAGTGCGGCTTTTCGGCCAAGGCATCGCAAGCGGTGATGGGTTGCGGCGAGAAGTTCGCCTACGTCGACATCCTGCAGAACCCGGAAATCCGCGCCAACCTGCCCAAGTACGCCAACTGGCCGACTTTCCCGCAACTGTGGGTGGCCGGTGAGCTGGTCGGCGGTAGCGACATCATGCTGGAAATGTTCGAAAAGGGTGAGCTGCAGGCCCTGATCAAGGACGCGGCTGCCAAAGCCAAGGCTTCCGAGGCCTGATTCCAGCGTTATCTCGCCGGAATGCAAAAGCCCCGCATATGCGGGGCTTTTTGTTGTCTGATGATTTATCGCGAGCCCCTGTAGGAGCGGCCTTGCCGGGGCGCCGGACCGGCCGGAAAGGGGCGCGTAGCGGCCCCAGGATCTATGGTTCCCACAAGATTGCCGGGGCTGCTGCGCAGCCCTTTCGCGACACAAGGCCGCTCCTACACCCCAATAAAAAGCCCCGCACTTGGCGGGGCTTTGGTGTATCTGGCGATCGTTACTCTTCGCCCATCTGCGACTGCAGGTAGTTCTCGATGGTGATCTTGTCGATCAGGCCCAGCTGGGTTTCCAGCCAGTCGATGTGTTCTTCCTGGTCTTCGAGGATGTCTTCGAGCACATCGCGCGAGCCGAAGTCGCCTGCAGTTTCACAGTGGGCGATGGCGGCTTTCAGGTCGGCGTGGGCCTTTTTCTCAAGCTTCAGATCGCACTCGAGCATCTCTTTGGTGTGCTCGCCGATCATCAGCTTGCCCAAGTCCTGGACATTGGGGATGCCTTCGAGGAAGAGGATGCGCTTGATCAGCTTGTCCGCGTCCTTCATCGCCTGGATGGATTCTTTGTACTCGAATTTGCCGATCTTGTTCAGGCCCCAATCTTCATACATGCGTGCGTGCAGGAAGTACTGGTTGATTGCGACCAGCTCGTTTCCGAGGATCTTGTTGAGATGCTGGATGACGCTTACGTCGCCTTTCATGATGGGGTCCTGCCCTGTAGAAGTTGAGCCAATGAAATCAAGTCTGAGCCCGACAACTACCTATGTCAAACCTAAGTTATTGAATAATAAGTGAAAATTAATCGGAATAAGAATGTTTGTGAACCGCGTTCGAGCGCTAACTTATTGAATTTCTGGCATAAAAAAACCGGGCACTAGGCCCGGTTCTTCGAAATTCATTTTTTACGCCGCGTTAAATTCAACGGGGTAGGGCAGCGCAGCCTGTTGGCTGAGCTGCAGCTCGGTCAGCGTCTCACGCACCACCTGCTTGGCGAGGCAGGCGCATTTACCGCACTGGCTGGCGACATTGGTGGCGGCTCGAACGTCCTTGTAGCTGCAGCATCCTTCGTAGATCGCATCGCGGATCTGTCCATCGGTGACACCGACACAAAGACACACATACATAAAGGCTGACCATTACGGTTGGATTCGATGGGTTGGAGAGTAATGGTAATGAGAATGCTTGTCAAAGCACTTTCTGGAAGGGCCGTCCTTGAGCGACCGATGGTAGAGATTCGGCCTGTCACCATAAGCCGTGTATGATGGTCGGCCTTTGCCAGATCCGGGGGAACTCATTCCGCCCGGGCAAGGTTCTTCACCCCTCATCAGGAGAAATCGAATGAGCGTACTCGTTGGTAAACAAGCCCCTGACTTCACCGTCCCTGCCGTGCTGGGCAACGGCGAAATCGTCGACAGCTTCAACCTGGCCTCGGCCATCAAAGGCAAGTACGGCCTGGTGTTCTTCTACCCGCTGGACTTCACCTTCGTCTGCCCGTCCGAGCTGATCGCCCTGGACAATCGCATCCCTGACTTCCAGGCTCGCAACGTGGAAGTGATCGGCGTTTCGATCGACTCGCACTTCACCCACAACGCCTGGCGTAACACCCCGGTCAACAACGGCGGCATCGGCCAGGTCAAATACACCCTGGCAGCCGACATGACCCACGAAATCTGCAAGGCCTACGACGTCGAGTCCGAAGGCGGCGTGGCCTTCCGTGGCGCCTTCCTGATCGACACCAACGGTGTTGTCCGTTCGCAGATCGTCAACGACCTGCCACTGGGCCGCAACATGGACGAGCTGCTGCGCCTGGTTGACGCCCTGCAATTCCACGAAGAGCACGGCGAAGTCTGCCCGGCCAACTGGAAAAAAGGCGACAAGGGCATGAACGCTTCGCCGGAAGGCGTTGCCGCTTACCTGAGCGAGAACGCTGGCAAGCTGTAATTTGCCAAGCGCATAAAAAAACCGGCCCTGGTGGCCGGTTTTTTTTGTCTCAAGTTTCAAGCTGCAAGCCACAAGTGAAAAGCCTGGCGCATATAGGCTGCTCTTTCTTGTCGCTTGAAGCTTGAGGCTTGCAGCTTAGTCGTTGAAATCGCGCCAGCCGCCCATTTCTTTCCAGCGGTTGACGATGCCGCAGAACAGCTCGGCAGTTTTCTCGGTGTCGTAGCGTGCCGAGTGCGCCTCGCGACCATCGAAGTCGATGTCGGCGCTCTGGCAGGCCCGTGCCAGCACGGTCTGGCCGTATGCCAGGCCGGCCAGTGTTGCGGTGTCGAAGCTGGAGAACGGGTGGAAGGGGTTGCGCTTGAGGTCGTTGCGCGCCACTGCGGCATTGAGGAAGCCCAGGTCGAAGCTGCTGTTATGCCCGACCAGGATTGCCCGCTTGCAGCCGTTGGCCTTGAGTGCCTTGCGCACGCCACGGAAGATGTCGGTGAGCGCACTTTCCTCGCTCACCGCCATGCGCAGTGGGTGGTCCAGCTTGATCCCGGTGAACTCCAGCGCGGCCTGTTCGATGTTGGCACCTTCGAAGGGTTCGACCCGGAAGAAGTAGGTGTGCTCGGGGAACAGGAAGCCCTTTTCGTCCATGCCGATGGTCACTGCGGCGATTTCCAGCAGGGCGTCGGTGGCGCTGTTGAAGCCACCTGTCTCGACATCCACCACCACCGGCAGATAACCACGGAAACGTTCGGCCATCGGATGGCGCGAACCGCTGCTGACCTGATTGTCCTGATCGTCGTCGTAGAGGTCTTCGCTCACGCGTTGTCCTCCAGCAGGCGCCAGCGCAGTTTCTCACCGGCACGCAGCGGGATCACGGTGTTGTCGCCGAACGGCAGACTGGCGGGTGCCGTCCACTCTTCGCGCACCAGGGTGATGGTGTCGGTGTTGCGCGCCAGGCCGTAGAAATCCGGGCCATGCTTGCTGGCAAAGCCTTCGAGCTTGTCCAGCGCGTTACGCTGCTCGAATGCCTCGGCATACATCTCGATGGCGGCGTAGGCGGTGTAGCAGCCAGCGCAGCCGCAGGCGGCTTCCTTGGCGTGCTGGGCATGGGGGGCGGAGTCGGTACCGAGGAAGAACTTCGGGTTGCCGCTGGTGGCCGCGTCCAGCAGCGCCACCTGGTGGGTGTTGCGCTTGAGGATCGGCAGGCAATAGAAGTGCGGGCGGATACCGCCGACCAGCATGTGGTTGCGGTTGTACAGCAGGTGCTGGGCGGTAATGGTCGCGCCGACGTTGGCCGCAGCCTCGGTGACGAACTGCGCGGCGTCGCTGGTGGTGATGTGTTCGAAGACCACTTTCAGCGTGGGGAAACGCTCGACCAGGCGGCGCATGTGCTCGTCGATGAAGCGCTTCTCACGATCGAACACGTCGATCTCGCTACGCGTCACTTCGCCATGCACCAGCAGTGGCAGGCCGGTCTCGGCCAGGGCCTCGATCGCCGGGAAGATGTTGTCGATGCTGGTCACGCCGGAATCGGAGTTGGTGGTAGCGCCGGCCGGGTACAGTTTGGCGGCGTACACGATACCGCTGGCCTTGGCCGCGCGGACATCTTCGGCGCTGGTGCGGTCGGTGAGGTAGAGCACCATCAGCGGCTCGAAGCGGCTGCCGGCCGGACGCGCGGCGAGGATGCGCTCACGGTAGGCGCCAGCTTCGGCGGCGTTGCGCACCGGGGGCACGAGGTTGGGCATGATGATGGCACGGGCGAAGGTGCGCGCCACGTCGCCAACGGTATGTGGCAAGACGGCACCATCGCGCAGATGGATGTGCCAGTCGTCGGGGCGCAGGAGGGTCAGGCGATCGGACATTGGGGATTCCAGGCGGGTCGAACTCAGAAGCCAATGCTACCGGAAAACCCTTGGGCGAGCACGGCTATCAAGTTTTCCAACCAGCGTCCGATAGCGTTGATGTAAGCCGTCAGAATCTGTGGAGCCGCCCGTGCGCCAGCGTTACCTAGCCCTGTTCACCCTTGTCGCCAGCCTGCCGGCGGGGGCACTCACCTTCCAGACCCGCGTGGAGCATGTCGCCTGGAAAGTCGAGGGTGACCAGTTCGAATGCCGTCTGGTTCAAGCGATCGATGGTTTCGGTAGTGGTGAGTTCGTGCGCCGTGCCGGCGAGCTGCCGACGTTCCAGCTGCGCTCCTCCAGCAACGTGCTCGGTGCCGGATCCGCCACATTGTTGGCGGCAGCTGCACCGTGGCAGCCAGGCCGTGGCGACATCAATCTGGGGGCTGTGCGCATGGGCCGCACGGGTGTGCTGTTCACGTCCTCGCAAGGCCAGGCCAGCCGCTTGATCAATGGCTTGCTCGATGGGCGCAGCACGGTGGTGCGCAATTATGCAGGTGAAGGCGGGCGAGCCATGGAAGTGCGGGTGCTGCCGGTCAGTTTCGCCAAGGCCTACAGTGACTATCAGCGCTGCGCGAGCACGCTGCTGCCGATGAATTATGATCAGATTCGCCAGACCCAGGTCGGCTTCCCCGGCACTGGCTTTGAGCTGGACAGCTCGGCGCGTGCACGCCTGGACCTGATTCTGGACTACATGAAGGCCGACCCGACGGTCAATCACATCGAACTCGACGGTCATTCCGACAACAGCGGCAACCGCCTGACCAACCGTGACGCATCGCGCCGTCGTGCTCTGGCAGTGGCCGAGTACTTCAAAGCCCATGGCGTTGCCGAAGAACAGATCACCGTGCGCTTCCACGGCGAGCGTTACCCCCTGGCCAAGAACAACAGCGCCGCCAACCGTGCGCGCAACCGTCGTGTCAACATCCAGCTCGATCGGGTGACCCCGGTCGAGAAGCCGGTTCCGGCTGCAGCGCCGGCCGTTCCCGCTGCAGCGCCTGTGCCAGCGGCCACCACCGCGCCGGCAGCCGTACCGGGTCAGCAGGCACCCGCGAAGCAGGGCTGAGTGCGACCACTGGTCGCGCTGTCGACAGTTCCTGTCGCTTTGTCGTCACAAGCTGTCGCCCCACTGTAATTTTTGCGGCAAGGCCGTTAGAATCGAAGGCTTTCCGTACAACCCCGTGGAGTGATGGCATGGCGGACGTAAAAAAGGTCGTACTGGCGTATTCCGGCGGCCTTGATACTTCGGTGATTCTCAAGTGGCTGCAGGACACTTACAACTGCGAAGTGGTGACCTTCACCGCTGACCTGGGTCAGGGCGAAGAGGTCGAGCCGGCCCGCGCCAAAGCCCAGGCAATGGGCGTTAAAGAAATTTACATCGATGACCTGCGCGAAGAATTCGTGCGTGACTTCGTGTTCCCGATGTTCCGCGCCAACACCGTCTACGAAGGCGAGTACCTGCTGGGTACGTCCATCGCTCGTCCGCTGATCGCCAAGCGCCTGATCGAAATCGCCAACGAAACCGGCGCCGACGCCATTTCCCACGGTGCTACCGGCAAGGGTAACGACCAGGTGCGTTTCGAGCTGGGTGCCTACGCGCTCAAGCCAGGCGTCAAGGTCATCGCCCCATGGCGCGAGTGGGACCTGCTGTCCCGCGAGAAGCTGATGGACTATGCCGAGAAGCACGGCATCCCGATCGAGCGCCACGGCAAGAAGAAGTCGCCGTACTCGATGGACGCCAACCTGCTGCACATCTCCTACGAAGGCGGTGTCCTGGAAGATACCTGGACCGAGCACGAAGAAGACATGTGGAAATGGAGCGTCTCCCCTGAGAACGCCCCGGACCAGGCTACCTACATCGAGCTGACCTACCGCAACGGTGACATCGTTGCCATCGACGGCGTCGAGAAGACCCCGGCCACCGTGCTGGCCGACCTTAACCGCATTGGCGGTGCCAACGGCATCGGCCGCCTCGACATCGTCGAGAACCGCTACGTCGGCATGAAGTCCCGCGGCTGCTACGAGACCCCTGGTGGCACCATCATGCTCAAGGCCCACCGCGCCATCGAGTCGATCACCCTGGACCGCGAAGTCGCTCACCTGAAAGATGAGCTGATGCCGAAGTATGCCAGCCTGATCTACACCGGCTACTGGTGGAGCCCAGAGCGTCTGATGCTGCAGAAGATGATCGACGCCTCGCAGGTGAACGTGAATGGTGTGGTTCGTCTGAAGCTGTACAAGGGCAATGTCGTGGTTGTCGGTCGCAAGTCGGATGACTCGCTGTTCGACGCCAACATCGCCACCTTCGAAGAAGATGGCGGCGCCTACAACCAGGCCGACGCTGCCGGCTTCATCAAGCTCAATGCACTGCGCATGCGCATTGCGGCCAACAAAGGCCGTTCGATGCTCTGAGCATCCAGCTGAAAAGAACCCGGCCCAGGCCGGGTTTTTTTTGGCCGTCATTCAGGGGCTTCGGCTTGTTCGAACGGCAGTTCGGTGTCCTCGTGCATGGGGCCGGCTGATAGATGAAAACGGGCTCGGGTGTCGAGGTTATAGAGGGTCCAGCGGCGAGTGGTGGTTTGTGGGCGATCGATCATGCGCAACACATGGCGCTCGAGCATCTTGCGGCTCTCTGGGCCGGAGATGGCTATGACCATGGCAGCTTCGCTTTCGCAGAAAGGCGCCGAGGGCGGGGTGGGTGGTGCCTGGGTCTCTGTGGTTGCCGACGTAACCGCTTGGTTTGGCGCTGTTGGTGGTTGAGCGGGGTTTGGGCTGTTGGGCGTTGGGTCATGGTACTCGGGCACGAATAGCGACCCGGTATTGAAGTTGAGAGTGAGGAAGAACAACACCGTCAGGAAGAAGGGGAAGCCTACGAGGAACCAGGTGTAGATGGTCTGGCTTTCCTCGCTCAGGAATGGCAGCGAAGCCAGGGCAGAGGCTTCGATGACACCGGCGAAGACGGCGATAAGCGTCAATGGGCTGAATGATGGATTGTTCATGATGGGCGCCTGGGCATGCTTTGCTCATCAGTAGCCTGATTTTGAACACAGAGTAAGTGTGAGTATTTCCTCTATGGAGCGCTCTGGCCATTTATTTGTCGGCGTTCCGATGTCTTGTCCGAATAGTAGAAATTTCCTGCGTTAAGTGTAATGCCTCTACGCTTGGAGCTCGATTTGCAGAGTGCTAACTTGCACGTGGCTTCATTTATTCAGGAGCGCATAAAGTTCTGCTAAATAACCGCGCGTAGGAATATTCCTTAAAAAGAGTAGGCACCTTCCTTCGATGCATCTGCCAAGGAAACCATCGCACGAATAATCGTTATGCTCGGTTGTGCTGGGGCATAAAACTAAAATAACGCAATAATGGATATCGCATGAACAAAGTGCTGATCGTGGATGATCACCCGGTCATTCGCCTGGCGGTACGCATGCTGATGGAACGGCATGGATACGAGGTGATGGCGGAAACCGACAACGGGGTGGATGCCTTGCAGCTAACGCGGGAGCATCTGCCAGACATTGTCATTCTGGATATTGGAATTCCCAAACTGGACGGGCTCGAGGTCATTGCCCGAATGACCTCGGCAAGCCCGGCAAGCAAGGTGCTGGTGTTGACTTCGCAGGCGCCGGGCCATTTTTCGATGCGTTGCATGCAGGCAGGGGCTGCAGGGTACGTTTGCAAGCAACAGGAGCTGACCGAGTTGCTAAGTGCAATCAAGGCCGTGCTGTCAGGGTACAGTTACTTCCCCAATCAGGCACTGCACAAGGGGCGCACAGGCGTTGGTGGCGGAAGCGAAGTTGAAATGGTCGATCGTCTTTCCGGCAGGGAGATGATGGTGCTGCAGCAACTTGCACGAGGAAAGACCAATAAGGAAATTGCCGATGGCATGTTTCTCAGCAACAAGACCGTAAGTACTTACAAAACCCGGCTGCTGCTCAAACTCAATGCGCGCTCATTGGTTGATCTCATCGAACTGGCCCAGCGGCACGGCCTGGCCTGAACCATCAAAAGCCTCCATCAGGAGGCTTTTCATGCCTGGGTTACAGGTCGTAATCGAAATCGGCCAGCTGCTTCTGCAGGCGCCGCTCTTCCAGCATATTGTCGATGGTCCGGCGCTTGCTGAGGTTGGTCTTGGCCACTTCGGGCTGCGGCTCAGCGTCTTCTTCTGTGATTTGAAACTCGTCGTCGATAGCCAGGTCTTCTTTATCGGTGCTCATGCGTCACTCCAAGCCAAAGGGCCATTGGCCGTCCTTATAGCGGGATTCACCGAGCGGGTAAAAAAGATTTTTTCAATCGTATTGCCAGTGTTTTTGCTATTGTCTCAATCGTCCGATGTCTTGTGCCTGTATTCACACAGGTCCTCGATACGGCAGCTACCGCAGCGAGGCTTGCGCGCCTGGCAAACGTAACGACCGTGCAGGATCAGCCAGTGATGGGCGTCGAGCAGGTAATCCTTGGGCACGAACTTGAGCAGCTTCTTCTCCACCTCCAGCACGGTCTTGCCTGGTGCGATGCCGGTGCGGTTGCTCACCCGGAAGATATGGGTGTCAACGGCCATCGCCAGTTGCCCGAAGGCCGTGTTGAGTACGACGTTGGCGGTTTTGCGGCCAACCCCGGGCAATGCTTCAAGCGCCTCACGGGTTTCTGGCACTTCGCCGCCATGCTGTTCGACCAGCAGCCGACAGGTCTCGATGACGTTCTTGGCCTTGCTGTTGTACAGCCCGATGGTCTTGATGTATTCGCTCAGCCCATCCACCCCCAGCGCATGAATGGCTTCTGGTGTGTTGGCGACGGGGAACAGGCGTGCAGTTGCCTTGTTGACGCCGACATCGGTTGCTTGCGCCGAGAGAATAACGGCAATCAGCAGTTCGAAGGGGGTGGTATAGGCCAGCTCGGTCTTGGGCTCGGGATTGTCTTCATGCAGCCTGCGAAAAATCTCCAGGCGTTTAGCGGCATTCATGGGGTCAACGCGTTCCTTGACGATGTGCAGTGGTGGGCTCGGGGCGTAGCTGATTGTACAAGCCCAGGAGTAGGCCGAGCAGTATCAGTGCGCCGGGCGCCAGATGAGTGATGTGTAGCCCTGTGATATCGGCCAGGGCCTGACGGCTGATGGCCAGAGCCAGGCCAGCCACTGCCATGCCCGCAAGGCCAATGAGCAGTGAACGCCAGCGGCCGGTTTGCGGTAACAGGCGTTCGACGGCCAGGCATTGCAGGGCCAGTAGCGCGGGAAAGTGGCCAAGCACAAGGGCCATCGGCAACGCCCAGGCCTGCAGCCCCAACTGCAGGCAACTGGCGAGCGCTGCGGCCAGCACCATGGACATCCACAGGTGCATGGCAGGTAGCAGATGGTTGCGTAACCCCGCCATGAGCAGTTGGTGCAGCAGTATCAATACGGTCATGCAGACCAGCATCGTCGAGGCCTGTATGACTGACCCGGTCGTGCCGATCAAGGGTGCCAGGCAAACGCTTAGCAACCAGTACCTATTCATGTTGGGCCTCCCCGAGCAACGCGGTGCGGTGTTGATCGAAGTAGCGCAGCGCATCCTGCACCGCGTCGATCACTGCGCGCGAGGTGACTGTCGCGCCAGCCAGTTGGTCGAACACGCCGCGATCCCGCTTGAGCGCCCAGGCCGGCTCGGGCGGGTCGTCATGGGCCTTGCCGATAAACTGGTCCAGCCAATGCCGTGCGGGGTCGACCAGTTGGTCGCCCAGCCCTGGGCTTTCCTGTTGGCGAAGTACGCGCAGCCCGGTCAGGCGGCCATGATTGTCGATTGCGATGGCCAGCTCGATCGGCCCGGCATACCCCGGCACCTCGCTGCGTAGCATGATGGCAACGGGGGTGTTGGCCAGGCTGGCGCGATAACCCGCCAGCAGTCGACTGTGTTGCAACTGCTTGTCGGCCAGCGCCAAGGGGGTCTGCAGTGGCTGGTTGTCGTAGCTGTCTGTTGGCAGCACAGCCAGCCACTCACGCTCTTGCATCCGGCGTTGGGCTTCCTGGATGGGGCCGGCGGTCCAGTGTTGCCAGGCAAGGCTGCCGGTCAGTGCCAGGGCCGTTACCGATGACAGCAGCAGTAGGCTGCGCACGCGCCTGCTCATGTGGACACCGGTTGACGTCGCTGGGCCCAGCGGTCCAGCGCCGGAGCGCAGAGGTTCATCAGCAGGATCGCAAAGGCTGTCCCGTCCGGCACGCTGCCCCAGGTACGCAGCAGGTAGATCAGCCAACCTGCACCGATACCGAACAACAGGCGGGCCAGCGGACGTTTACAGCCGGAGATGGGCTCGGTGCTGATGAAGAACGCTGCCAGCATGGTTGAGCCAGAGAACAGGTGCAGCAAAGGTGAACCATTGGAGTCGGAGCCCGACCCGTTCCACGCCAGCAGGCTGAATAGCAGGAGCCCGCCGAGCAAGCCCGCCGGGGCATGCCAGCTGAACACCTTGCGCTGTAACAGAAACAGCCCGCCCAGCAGGAATGCCAGATTCACCCATTCGCTGCCTCGCCCGCCCAGCGTGCCGAAGGCCGGATGCGTTGCAAACAGCTCATCGATGGTCAGGCTGCGATTGTGCCGCAGGGCATCCAGTACCGTTGGGCTGGCCCAGGCGTCGATCTGCTCGCTGGCAATAAAGCTCAGGTGCAGGCTGTCGAGCAGGCCAGGCGCTTGGCCGGGCCAGTGATTCATCTGCAGTGGGAAACTCAACAGGGCGAAGGCATAGCCAACCATCGCCGGGTTGAACAGGTTGCGTCCGACGCCGCCGAAGGCCTGTTTGCCCAAGCCTATGGCAACGCTGGCCGCAGCCACCGGTAGCCACCAGGGGGCCTGGCTGGGCAATGCCACCGCCAGCAGCACCGCGCTGACCAATGCGCTGCCATCCTCCAGCGCCGGCCGTATCGCTTGCCCGCGCCATGTCAGCAGCAGTGCCTCTGTGGCCAGGGCGACGCTGGCGCACAGCAGCAGGTTGATCAACACCCCCCAGCCATGCAGCCAGAACAGCGCCAGCAACCCCGGCACGCAGGCCAGAAGGACCAGGCCCATGGCGTTGCGCAGGCGCGGGTCAGGCAGTGGCATGGGTTTGCAGGCTCATTGTGTGAATAGTCCGCTAAGGCCGGAGAGCGCCATGGCCATCACGCCAGCGCCGATCAGCTCGATGGGCAAGCCACGCAGCGCCGCCGGAACATCCGCATGGCGGCTGCGTTCGCGCAGGTCGGCGAACAGTAGCAGGGCTAGCCAGAACCCCAACCCGCCTGCCACGCCCCAGGCCAGCGCTTGCCAAACGCTGCTGCCATCGCTGCCGAGCTGCAACAGCAAGCCTAGCACCGCGACATTGCCCAGCAGCAGCCCTTGCAGGCCCTCCGCAGGCCAGCCAGGTCGCATGCGGCGCAGCAGTTGCGGCAGGCCCCAGGCGAGCATCGCCAACAGCGGCAACAGGAGGAACAGGCTTAAGGCCTGCAATTGCAGCGGGGCAAGCAGGTACTGCTGGAGCAGCAGCCCGGCGGGCAGGCCGATCAGGATCAACAGCGCGCTGCACAGGCCAAGCGCTTGCAAGCGCTCGCGCTCGATCGGGTCGGGTTGCAACATCAGGTTGTTGACCAGCGCAGCGCTGACCAGGACCAGGATGTAGTCGCTCATGAAATGCCTGCCGCCTGAGGATGCCGTGATTATCCGGCAGCGGCCGCTGGATGGAAATGCCCCGGCCAGTTGGCCGGGGCAGGGGCGTTACTTGATGCGCTGGCCG
This sequence comes from Pseudomonas sp. TWI923, assembly GCF_039673365.1. NCBI lineage: Bacteria > Pseudomonadati > Pseudomonadota > Gammaproteobacteria > Pseudomonadales > Pseudomonadaceae > Pseudomonas > Pseudomonas sp. TWI923. The sequence goes on from NZ_JBDJLM010000006.1 coordinate 35,155, forward strand.
GGCTTGGCGCCGCTGTCCGGGCTCAGCAGGTAGATCTCTTCGCCACCAGGGCCGGCCGCCATGACCATGCCCTCGGAGATGCCAAAACGCATCTTACGTGGTTTGAGGTTGGCCACCATCATGGTCAGGCGACCTTCCAGCTTGCTTGGGTCGGGGTAGGCCGACTTGATGCCGGAGAACACGTTGCGCTGCTCGTCACCGATGTCCAGGGTCAGGCGCAGCAGCTTGTCGGCACCCTCGACGGACTCGGCCTTGACGATCAGTGCCACGCGCAGATCGACGGCGGCGAAGGTGTCGAACTCGATTTCGGCCGACAGCGGGTCCTTGGTCAGTTCGCCGTTGCCGGCTGGGGCCTGGGCTTGCGAGGCCAGCAGGTCTTCCTTGCTGGCCGCGACCATGGCCTCGACCTTGGCCGGCTCGATGCGACTCATCAACGCCTTGAACGGGTTGAGCTTGTGGTTTTCCAGGCGCGACAGGTGGTCGTTCCAGGCCAGCGGGGCGACGTTGAGGAACGCCTCGGCATCGGCGGCCAGCAGCGGCAGAACCGGCTTGAGGAAGATCACCAGCTGACGGAACAGGTTGATGCCCTGGGCGCAGATGGCCTGGACTTCATCCTGCTTGCCTTCCTGCTTGGCCAGCGACCACGGCGCCTTGTCGGCGATCCAGGCGTTGGCGCGGTCGGCCAGGGCCATGATTTCGCGCATGGCACGGGCGAAGTCGCGGCCTTCGTAGGCTTCAGCGATCGACGGAGCGGCGGCCAGGAAGGCCTCGGTCAGCTCGGGGGCGGCATCGCCGGCAACCATCACGCCGTCATTGCCTTTGTGGATGAAGCCGGCGCAACGGCTGGCGATGTTGACCACCTTGCCGACCAGGTCGGAGTTGACCTTCTGCACGAAGTCCTCGAGGTTCAGGTCGAGGTCGTCGACGCCGCGGCCCAGCTTGGCGGCATAGTAGTAGCGCAGGTATTCCGGCTGCAGGTGGTCGAGGTAGGTGCGCGCCTTGATGAAGGTGCCGCGCGACTTGGACATCTTGGCGCCGTTGACGGTCAGATAACCGTGCACGTTGACCGCGGTCGGCTTGCGGAAGCCCGAACCTTCAAGCATGGCTGGCCAGAACAGGGCGTGGAAGTTGACGATGTCCTTGCCGATGAAGTGGTACAGCTCGGCCTTGGAGCCTTCGCTCCAGAACGCGTCGAAGTCCAGCTCCGGGCGGCGCGCGCACAGGTTCTTGAAGCTGGCCATGTAGCCGATCGGCGCATCCAGCCAGACGTAGAAGTACTTGCCAGGCTCGCCCGGGATTTCGAAGCCGAAGTACGGTGCATCGCGGGAGATGTCCCATTCCTGCAGGCCGGAGTCCAGCCATTCGGCCAATTTGTTGGCCACGGCGTCCTGCAACGTGCCGCTGCGGGTCCACTGCTGCAGCATGGCCTGGAAGTCGGGCAGCTTGAAGAAGAAGTGCTGCGAGTCGCGCAGCACCGGGGTGGCGCCGGAAATCGCCGACTTGGGGTTCTTCAGTTCGGTCGGGGCATAGGTGGCACCGCACTTTTCACAGTTGTCGCCGTACTGGTCCTCGGCCGCGCACTTGGGGCAGGTGCCCTTGATGAAGCGGTCGGCGAGGAACATGCCCTTTTCCGGGTCGAAATACTGGGTGACCGAACGGGTGGCGATGTGCCCGGCGTCACGCAGGCGGCTGTAGATCATGCCCGACAGCTCGCGGTTCTCTTCGCTGTGGGTGGAGTGGAAGTTGTCGAAATCGACCAGGAAGTCGGCGAAGTCGCCGCTGTGCTCGGCCTGGACGTTGGCGATCAGTTGCTCCGGGGTGATGCCTTCCTTCTCCGCGCGCAGCATGATCGCCGAGCCGTGGGCGTCGTCGGCACAGACATAGATGCACTGGTTGCCGCGCAGCTTCTGGAAGCGAACCCACATGTCTGTCTGGATGTACTCGAGCATATGGCCAAGGTGAATGGAACCATTGGCATAGGGCAGGGCGCTGGTGACGAGAATCTGACGTGGCTCGGACATGGTGGCTCGGCTACTTATCTGGCTACGGGGTAAAAATGAGGGTGATCGGCCACTATAAAGGGCTGGCGAAGATATTTCACCTTGCGAACGCATCTGCTGACGATTGACGGGTTAGCATAGGCGCCTGTTTCGTATTCAGTTTGCCAATGGGAGCCTCCATGAGTGCCGTTACCCGTGCCGCCGTCGAAGGCGTGCTTCGCCAGTACACCGACCCCTACCTGAACCAGGATCCGGTCAGCGCCGGCTGCGTGCGCGCCATCGACATCCAGGGCGCGCAGGTCAGCGTGCAGTTGCAGCTGGGTTATGCCGCCGGCCTGTTCAAGGGTGGTTGGGCCCAGGTGCTGCAGACCGCGATCGAGAACCTCGATGGCGTTTCTTCGGCGCGCGTGACCATCGATTGCGTGATCGCCACCCACAAGGCCCAGGCCCAGGTGCCGGCCATGGCCAATGTGAAGAACATCGTGGCCGTTGCCTCGGGCAAGGGCGGGGTCGGCAAGTCGACCACCGCGGCCAACCTGGCCCTGGCACTGGCGCGGGAGGGTGCGCGAGTCGGCATTCTCGACGCAGACATCTACGGCCCTAGCCAGGGCGTGATGTTCGGTATCGCCGAAGGCACTCGCCCGCAGGTGCGCGAACAGAAATGGTTCGTGCCGATCAAGGCGCATGGTGTTGAAGTGATGTCCATGGCTTTCCTCACTGATGACAACACACCCATGGTGTGGCGCGGGCCAATGGTTTCCGGTGCGTTATTGCAACTGGTGACCCAGACCGCCTGGGATGACCTCGACTACCTGGTGATCGACATGCCGCCGGGCACTGGCGACATCCAGTTGACCCTGGCGCAGAAAGTGCCGGTGGCCGGCTCGGTGATCGTCACCACGCCACAGGATCTGGCCCTGCTGGATGCGAAAAAGGGCGTGGAGATGTTCCGCAAGGTCAACATCCCGGTGCTGGGCGTGGTGGAGAACATGGCCGTGCACATCTGCTCCAACTGCGGCCATGCCGAGCACCTGTTCGGTGAAGGCGGTGGTGAGAAGCTGGCGGCCCAATATGGTGTCGAACTGCTGGCTTCGCTGCCGCTGTCGATGCTGATTCGCGAGCAGGCCGACAGCGGCAAGCCAACCGCGATTGCCGAGCCGGAAAGCCAGATCGCCATGGTCTATCAGGAACTGGCGCGTCAGGTGGGGGCACGGATCGTATTGCAGGAAGCCGCCGCACCGGCAATGCCGAGCATCACCATCAGCGAAGACTGATGCAGGCTGCTTCGAATGGAAAAACGCTGACCAGGCGATTTACAGCGACTTCGTGGGAGCGGGCTTGCCCCGCGATACCGGCGCAGCCGGTGCCCCCCATCGCGGGTCAAGCCCGCTCCCACGGAGTGCTCTGAGCGACAGGGCTGTCTGTTCCGCGAGATTTTCGAGCAGGCACAAAAAAACCCGCCAATGGCGGGTTTTTTCTGAAAGCTAGGAAGCGAGATCGACTTAGGCGATCTGAACTTCTTCAGCCTGCATGCCTTTCTGGCCGCGGGTAGCGACGAAAGTAACAGCCTGGCCTTCTTTCAGGGTTTTGAAGCCGTCAGCTTGGATGGCTTTGAAGTGCACGAACAGGTCGTCGCCCGACTGAGGGGTGATGAAGCCGTAGCCCTTCTCATCGTTGAACCACTTGACGGTACCGGATTGGCGATTGGACATTTTTCTGTCTCCTTGGACAAAGTTGATGGCGGCCAGGAAAGCCCCGACCGAGACTGAGTGCAAAGGAGCAGAAGGTGTCATGGAGATGGGCCGATCGTAAATCGTGCATCAAACAGATCTTCGGTGTCGCGTGCAGCACAGTGGCGACACCATAACCCACTTTCCCTGACCTGCCAATAACTGGTGAGAGGTTTGTCGTAATTCAGATCGGCGGCGGCTGCAGGCCCCGTCCGGCGGGCATTGCAGTGAGACTGTGGGATGCGACTTTGCCGCGGGCGCCGGGACCGGTAAGATGCGCATCACGATTTTTTTCACCTTGCACTCTCAGGACACACCCGCCATGAGCATCAAATCGGACAAGTGGATTCGCCGCATGGCGCAGGAACACGGCATGATCGAACCGTTCGTCGAGCGCCAGGTGCGCGGCGAGCAGGACAGCCGGGTCATTTCCTTCGGTGTTTCGAGCTACGGCTACGACGTGCGCTGCGCCGACGAATTCAAGGTGTTCACCAACATCAACTCGGCCACTGTCGACCCGAAGAACTTCGACGCCGGCAGCTTCGTCGACATCAAGAGCGACGTCTGCATCATCCCGCCGAACTCCTTCGCCCTGGCCCGCACCGTCGAGTACTTCCGCATCCCGCGCGACGTGCTGACCATCTGCCTGGGCAAGAGCACCTATGCCCGTTGCGGCATCATCGTCAACGTCACCCCGCTCGAGCCTGAGTGGGAAGGCCATGTCACGCTGGAGTTCTCCAACACCACCACGCTGCCGGCGAAGATCTACGCCAACGAAGGCGTGGCGCAGATGCTGTTCCTGCAGTCCGACGAAGAATGCGAAGTCTCGTACAAGGACCGTGGCGGCAAGTACCAGGGCCAGCGCGGCGTCACCCTGCCGCGCACCTGAGCCGACCAAACGCGGGAATTGTTTGCCCGTCCGGCACTCCAACGAGATAGCAGTCCCGGCGCGCACGACGCGTGCCGGCTCTCGTCAGGAGCCGCTCCATGAAACTCGACCCCGCAATCAGCGCCAAGCTGGCGGTCCTGCAGCCGAATCAGGTCGGATTGCTGGCCTGGACGCTGCTGGCGCATCCGCCAATGCACCTGCAGGCCGGTGGCGTACCGCATCAGCCTGACCCTGATACCCCGCAACCGCCAGAGCCCGGCGAGCATCCGCCGATGGAGCCGGGCGAACCGACCCTGCCCGACGAACCGCCGCCAGCCCCCGTGGCCTGACCCGTCCGCCGCGTCGTTTGGTTCTAGCGGATCAGTTGCCCAGCAGGTAGCCGCTGCGGCATACCTGCTCGCCAGCGACATGGGCGATCACCATGCCGGCGGTGGCCATGCGCCGCACACTGCGCGCATACAGCAGCCCTGCCTGGGTATTGCGCAGCGGGGTGACGCGGTCGCTGAGCGGGTCGATGACCTCGGCGATGAGTTGCCCCGCTTCCAGGTACTGTCCGGGCTTGGCGTGGAATACCAGCAGGCCGCCCAGCGGCGCAGTGACGGGCTCCACCGCTGCCAGCGGCGTCGCTGGCTGGCGCAGGGCCGGCAGCGGTGCGGGCTGGCCGTCGATCACACCGCTGTGGATGAGGAAATCCACAATCGCCTGGCAGTCCTGGGTCGCCAGGGCATGGCTGACATCCGCCTGGCCGCGCAGCTCGATGGTCACCGAGAAGCTGCCCATGGGGATCGGGAAGCGCTTGCCGAAGCGCTGTTGCAATTGCCACCACACCAGGCTGAAGCACTCGTCGAACGACTGCCCGCCCGAATCGGTGGCCAGCAAACTGGCCTGCGCGCCCAGGTAACGCGCCAGCGGTTCGACCTGAGGCCAGGCTTCCGGGGTGGTGTACAGATGCTCGACGGCTTCGAAGTCGCAGTGCAGGTCGAGCACCATGTCGGCATCGCAGGCCAGGCGCTGAAGGGCCAGGCGCTGGGATTGCAATGGGGTATGGGCCGGGTGCGCGTCCAGGCCGCGACGCAGGTACTCGCGGATCAGCGCCAGATTGTGCGCAGGGTCGTCATTCAGATGGCCTTCGATCTGGTCGCCGATGCTGTCCGACAAGTCGACGAAGTTGCGGTTGAAGTTCTCACCGCTCTGCAGCTCGAAGCGCCCCAACGGGGCGTCCAGCAGCACCTGCTCCAGGCCCACCGGGTTGGCCACCGGTACCAGGATGATCTCGCGCCGTAGTCGGCCGTGCTGTTCCAGCTCCAACAGGCGTTGCTTGAGGTGCCAGGCCACCAGCATGCCCGGCAGTTCGTCGGCATGCAGCGAGGCCTGGATGTACACCTTGCCGCCGCCGCGCGGGCCGAAGTGGAAACTGTGCAACTGGCGGGCGATGCCGGGCGCGGGGGACAGCAGGTCGTGGGTCGAATGGTGCATGGGGGTCCTGAAGAGGGCGGGCTGCGACCAGGGGCCGGGATGATGGATAGAAGCATAACTTGGCGCACGGTGCATCATTGCCCGGTTTCACACAACGCTTGCTGGTGCAGCCGGCCCGTGACTCGGAAATGGTGAAGGTGCATTGCGTGTTTACTGGAGGCTTACCTTGGTTGCGCATCAAAAATGTTGCGCAACTGACCATTCTGTAGCACCTTGCTCTTGCGGGACTTGCATGAAATACAGCGAATTCCGTCGGTGGCTGCGTGCTCAAGGCGCCACGTTCGTTCCTGCCAAAGGCAGCCATTTCAAGGTTTACCTCGGCAAACGACAGACGATCTTCCCCGACCATGGCTCCAAGGAAATTGGCGAAGGGCTCAGGAAAAAGATCCTCAAAGACCTTGGGCTAGGCGATTGACCCTGAAACGAGGCAACGACATGAATTTTGATTATCCGGTGATCGTGCATAGTGAAGCAGGCAGCTTCTGGATCAGCTGTCCGGATATTCCAGAAATGGCCAGTGCGGGCGGCACGGTGGATGAGGCGTTGTTCGATGCTGTTGATGCCTTGGAGTCGGCGCTTTCGTTATACGTGGATCGGCGTGACGCGATTCCACTGCCTTCGCCGCACGGATGCGATCAGGCGGTGGTCAGGTTGCCTGCGTTGACCGCCGCCAAGGCCGCGCTGTGGAACACCATGATTGCGCAGAAAGTGACCAAGACCGAACTGGCTCGGCGACTTGGCGTCAATCGCCCGCAAGTGGATCGTCTGGTCAACCTGTTGCATCGCTCGAAGATCGAGCAGGTAGAACACGCATTGCATGTGTTGGGCCAGCGTATCGAATTGGCAGTGGTCGCTGCTTGACCGCGCACCAATGAAAAAGCCGCCTGTTCAGGCGGCTTTTTCATGTCTGTCGGCTTACTTCCCCGGCACCAGTGTGAGTCGCTGGCTGCCATAAGCCCGTCCGAAGTTCTGCGGTTGCAGCGGCAAGCTCATGAAGCGCCCCTTGAACCAGGCATCCAGCCCGTCGCTGTAGTGGCGGCTCGCCGGGTTGCCGGACTGGCCGCTGCTGGTCAGCAGTTGCAAAGGTTCGGACTGGCCGAAGTCGACGATCATCCGCGCCGAGGCCGGCAGACGGGTGTCGAAGTTGCTGCCCCAGGCGTAGGGCGTGAGTGCCAGGGTGCTGAAGTCACCGCCGGCAGCCATTGGCGAGCGGCTGAGGCTATCGCCCAGGCCACGGTAGTTCGGTGCTGGCCAGCGATACTGGTGCAGCTTGCCCCACTGCCAGGCACGGCGGTCGGCGCCGAGCTGGGCGGTGCCGGTATCGATCGCCGCCGCCAGGCTGCGTGCGAGGATGGCCGGTTTGTCTTCCTTCTGTGGCGTGCCACGGTCATCCCAGAACGGGCTGTCCTCGCGGCCCAACAGATGGTCGGCCTGGGCCGAATAGGAGAGCTGGGCATTGCCGACGAACGCTTGCCAGGCCGGGCTCGACTCGGGGCCGAGGTCGTCAAGGAAGGTCTGCCGGGTGACTTCCTGGAGGAACAGCTCATACAGCGCGGCATCGGCCGACACCGGGCTCAGCCGGCCATCGAAGGCCTTGAGCCGGGCCAGGGCGTCGCGGGCCTTGTCGCGCTGGGCGACGGGCAAGGCGTCGATGGCCTGTTTGAGTGGCAGGGCCATGCCCGGGGCATCGAACATCTGCTTGAGCTTGTCGGCCAGCAGCGTCACCTGGTCGTTCTGCAGGGCCATCAGGCTACGGCTGTCATGGCGGCCGTTGCCCGCCAGCTGAGCCAGGCGCTCGGCGCGTTCAGGGTAGTACCAGCTGCTCGACAGCTGCATGCCGTAGCCCTTGGGCTGGCTGCGCTGGTTGGCATGGCCGATGAAGCCGGCGGCCGGGTCCTGATCGTAAGGGTGGAGCATGGCGTCGGCGTAGCCATCCCAGTCATAGCGCCCGTCCCAGCCCGGCGAGGGCAGCAGCCCCTGGCCGTCGCGGCGGTTGGGGTAGCGGCCACTGACTTGCCAGCCGATGTGCTCGGGTTCGGCGAACACGAAGTTAAGGGCTGCAGCGCCGATTTCACGGGTGCTGTCGAAGGCCCGCTCGATGTTGCTGGCGCGGGTCAGGTCGAACAACGCGTCGAGGCTGCGATCGTCCTTGAGCTGCGGCAGGTGCAAGGCCAAGGCCAGGCTGCCGTGGCCCGGCAGCAGGGTGCCATGGCGGGTGTCATACAGCACTTCGCGTTGCGGGCGCTGGCCACGGACGAAGAAGGTTTCGCTGCGTGCGCGGGCTTGCTGCCATTTGCCGTCGGCCAGGTACGTCAGCTGGCTGCCCTGGCGGCGTACCTGTTCGAGGAACAGGTCCTGGTTGTCGGCCATTACCGCGCTGGCGCTCCACGCCACTTTACCGTTGTAGCCGGCCAGCACGATCGGCAGGCCCGGCAGCGAAAGGCCGGCGACCTGGTATTTACCGGTATGGATCTGCACCGGGCTCAGCGCCCAAGGCGCCCGGCTGTCGCTGGCCAGCAGGCTCTTGCCGCTGCGACTGCGTTGCGGCCCGAGGGCGAGGTTGGACGAGCCGGGGTTGCCGAGCAAGCCGAGGTCGGCCAGTTGCTGGCCGGCGACGGCGAGCGAGGCAAGGCCCGGCAGCTGGCTGGCCAGGTTCAGGCCCTTGAGCTTGTCGACTTCGCTTTCGGCCAGGGCTTCGTCGGGCGCGCCGGGCAGCAGCCAGGCCAGTTTATCTGCGCCGACCTTCTGCGCCAGGGTCAGGGCCGAGAGCTCTTCCTGCAGGTTCACCGACTGGCTGAAGGCATACAGGCTGAAGATCAGCGCCGAGTCCTCCGGCTTCCAGTACTCGGGGCGATAGCCGCTACGGGCCAGTTCGGCCGGCATCTTGTCGCGGTAGCGGAACAGGTAGGCGTTGACCCCTCGGGCATACACTTCGAAGAAGCGCTTGAGCCGCGGCGAGGCGTCGGCGTAGAGCTGGCCGGCGCTCTGCTTGAGGTTGGCGGCGCGCATCAGGCGGTCGATTTCCAGCGCCTCGGGGCCGGCCAGCTCGGCCAGGCGGCCTTGGGCCAGCAGGCGCAGGGTGACCATTTGTTCAATGCGGTCACCGGCATGGATATAGCCCAGGCTGAACAGCGCATCGTGGAAGTTGCTGCTTTCGATCAGCGGCGCACCCATGGCGTTGCGCCGCACCGAAACATTCTGCGCCAGGCCCTTGAGCGGCTGGACGCCGGTGGTCGGTGGTACGCTGTCCTGCATGCCGCCCATCTGGCAGCCAGTCAGCGCAAGCATGCCGAGCATCGCGGCGGCGCTGCCGAAGCGGGGGCGGAAGGGAGGAAGGACGGGCGCGGCCATGACTAGGCTCCTGCAGGGCGTGGCGGGGTTTGGAAAGGCGCTAAGGTAGTGAGCGCGCAGTCGCCGTGCAAGGTGCGGGGGCGCTTTATTTACGAACGGCTTGCCGCCGGCTGCAAGCCTCAAGAAAAAGCCGGCATTGCACCGGCCCGTTTTATCTTGCGGCTTGCAGCTTGGCGCTCAGGGCTGCTTCAAGCGCCGTGGCACTTCTTGAATTTCTTCTCGCTGCCGCATGGGCACGGGTCGTTGCGACCGACGTCCTTCAGGGCATTGCGCACCGGCTCCTGGTGGCCGTGGTTGCAGTGCGGGCCATGCACATGGCCGTGGTCGTGATCGTGGTGATGGTCGTGACCGTGGTTGCAGTCGGGGCCATGAACATGGGGTTGCTGAGTCATTGCGGGATTACTCCGGTAGAAAATCGCCGGGCATTATCTCACCACTGCGCGACAAGTGCAGGTCCCGGGGGATGATCAGCCCGGTGGCCAGGTCGCCTTGCAGCCGGTAGTGCAATGGTTGTTGGCTCCTGAGCAGTTTCGCCAGGGGCTTGAGGTGCTGCCAGAGGTTGGTCCGCGCGGTGATCTTGAAAGTGCGCCGGGCATGAGCGCCAACGCTGCGCCAGAGGCTGACATCCTCTTCGGCCAGCAGGATGTCACCCAGGTGTACCGCGTAGTGCAGGTTGCGAATGAACAGCCGGCTGTCGTTGGGGTTGATGACCTGCAGGTGCAGCACGAATTCTTGCTGGTGCAGGCGCATCCTGACCTTTTCCACCTTCACCAGGTGCACCTCTGGCTGGCGCCAGCTGTCGTCGCCCCAGCTGGCGCAGCCCGCCAACCCGCTCAGCAGTAAAGCCAGCAGCATCAGGCGGGCGAGGGCGCGCATGTTCAGTTACCGAAATAGCTGGCGCAGCATTTCTTGAATTTCTGCCCGCTGGCGCAGGGGCAGGGATCATTGCGCCCGACTTTCAGTTCCACGGTCGGGTCGATGAAGTACCAGCGCCCGGCCTGCTGAACGAAGGCCGAGCGTTCGCGGTGCTGGTGATCGCCTTGGCCGTCATGCCAGCGTGCGGTGAAGGTGACGAAGGCATGCTCGGGTTGCCCGCCGAGCACCTCGGCGCTTTCCACCTCGAGCCCCAGCCAGGTGCTCTGCGCGCTCCAGGCCGCCATGCCGGCGCGGTCCAGGCCGGCCTGCTGGGCCGGCAGCGTGGTGCCGACCAGATAATCCATCAGCCCCAGCACGTAGGCGCTGTAGCGCGAGCGCATCAGCGTCTGCGCATCCGGTGCCGGGGTGCCGGCGTGATAATGCCCACAGCAGGCGTCGAGCAGGTTGCCGCTGCCGCAAGGGCAGACCGAGACACTCATCGAGTCACCACCAGTACTTGCCGAAATTTTGTGGATTGGCCCAGAACTTCGCATTAAGCCAGTCCGGCACCTGTTTGTAGTCATGCAGATCATAGGTGAACAGGCTGAGCACCTGTTCGTCGCGTTGGAATTTCTCGCTGGCCGAGAGCGCCAGCGAGAAAAAATCGGTGTCGTGCCAGCCGCAGGCGCCCAGGTCTGCGAGTACCGCGACCCTGCTGGCATTGAGGTTGCGAATGCCGCCAAGCAGCTCCAGGCCACTGCGTTTGGGCAGGTGTTCAAGGCAGTCCACCAGCAACGCCAGGTCGAAGCGCTGGGCGGCCAGGCCGGCCGGCAATGGGCCGGGTGAGGCGACTTCTATGAGGGTATCCGGGTGCTCCGCGGCGAAGGCGTCCAGGGCTGGGAAGCGCGTGCCCACCAGCAGCAGCTTGTGTGGCGTGAAGCGCTCGAGCAGGGCGGCCAGGGCCTGCTGTGGCGTGCGTTGTGAGAAAGCGTCGGTCATTGCCATTCCTCGTTCAGGTCGCTCAAGACTAACGGCCCCGGCACGCCTGGCATAGAGGCACGGCGCCACGTCGTGGCTTATTGCTGGCAGAGCGAGAAACAGCAGTCTTTACTTCCAGAGCATCGGTTTTGCACCGATTCCCCTAGGAGAAGCAACAAGATGAGCATAGTACGCACAGCGATACCCCTGGTCCTGCTCACCAGTGTGTTGACTGGTTGTGCAGGTTTGCAAAAAACCGACTGGCCGAAGTGTGCTGCCGTCGGGGGTGTAGGCGGCGCGGCCTTGGGCGCCATCGAGAGTTCCAGCTGGGCTGGCTGGGGTGCATTGCTCGGTGGCGGCCTGGCGGCCGGTTATTGCTGGGCCCACGGCGATGGCGACGAAGACGGCGATGGTGTGCCGGACAGCCGCGACAAGTGCCCAGGCACGCCGCGCGGGGTCCAGGTCGATGCCAACGGCTGCCCGCCACCACCCCCAGTGGTCGAGGAGGTCGTGGTACAGAAGGAAGAAGTCATCGTCATCCGTGATGTGCGCTTCGAGTTCGACTCGGCACGCCTCACCGCCACCGACAAGGAGCGCCTCAATACCATTGCCACGCGCCTCAAGCAGGAGGCCCCGAGCGCCCGCCTGAGCGTTACCGGCCATACCGACAGCGTCGGTTCCGACCGCTACAACCAGAAGCTTTCCGAGCGCCGTGCCCATTCGGTGACCGATTATCTGGTCGAACAAGGCGTACCGCGCAGCAGCTTCGTTTCGGTCGTGGGGGCCGGCGAGACCCAACCTGTGGCTGACAACGCCACGGCTGACGGGCGCGCCATGAACCGCCGTACCGAGATCAAGATCCAGCGTTGACGGCCCTGCGCCCGTGCCTTGAGAAGTGGCGCGGGCGCGTCTTTACTCCTGGGGGACCGGTAGCGGCCGGTGACACAGGAGCATTCACCATGCGTGTTTTGTCCAAGGCGGCGCTGCCGCTGTTGCTGGCCACCAGCCTGCTGGCCGGTTGCGCCACCCACAGCGATGGCAGCGCGCCCCTCAATCAAAGGACCTGGCCCCTCTGCAGCCTGCTCGGTGGGCTGGTAGGCGGTGGCCTGGGGGCTATCGAGAGCTCCAGTTGGGCGGCCGGTGGCGGTGCCCTGGGAGCCATCGCCGGTGGCCTGATCTGCTACGCCCAGGATGGCGATGAGGATGGCGATGGTGTCTTCGACCGCCGCGACCGTTGCCCGGACACCCCCGCCGGCACCCAGGTAAACCACATGGGCTGCCCGCTGCCCCAATACCCTCCCGCGCAGGCGCAAGCCGAGCCCGCCGCGACCCCTGAGGTGATTACCCTCGACGATCAGGGCCAGGTGCTGTTCGCCTTCGACTCCGCCGAGCTCACGGCAGCCGCCCGGCAGCGCCTGCAAAGCCTGCTGCCCAGGCTGAACGCGCCGGGCGTGACCAGGGTCAAGGTCATTGGCTTCACCGACAGCGTCGGTTCCGACAGCTACAACCTGCGCCTGTCCGAGCGCCGTGCCAGCAGCGTCGCCGAGTACCTGATCAGCCAGGGGCTGGCACCGGACAAGGTGACCAGCCAGGGCCGTGGCGAGGCTGATCCGATTGCTGACAACGAGAGCGATGAAGGCCGGGGGCGTAACCGACGGGTGGAATTGCACCTGAACTGACCCCCTCTGGCGCGCCTGCCGCAGTAAGGTTACTGTTGCCTGCGCGGTCCGCTCGAACGGGCCGTGCTGGCATAACAATAAACAGTGGGGGCGGGGTATGAAGTTCATCCTGGGCCTGGGCAAGGTCCTGACGGTGCTGTTCTGGTGGGTGGTGCTGTTCAACCTGTTCATGCCGCAGCCATTGCCGCTCAATCTGCTGATCAATGCCGCCGGCATCGTCCTGCTGTCACTGCACGTGCTCGAGGTGCTGTTTTTCAACGCCAGCTTGCGCGGGCGCAGCCACCGCTGGTTCGATCGGTTGCAGATCCTGCTGACCGGCATCTTCCACGTCATGTCCATCCCCAAACCTGGTAAGGCCTAGAGCCATGCATAAATTGATGTTGCTGGCCGCTTTGGCCGCGCCCCTGGCTCAGGCAGAAAGCCTTGAAGTCGCCGCTCACTCCATGCTGCGCCTGCCGAACAAGTCGGCCAGCGTGCACCTTGAACAGCTGCGTGTGGCCGACTCGGCGACCCTGTTGCTGCCAGCCACTCTCACTGAGCTGAAGATCGACCGCCTGGAGTTGGGGCGCGATGCGCGCATCGCCATCGCCCCCGCCGATCGCGACCTCAGCATCAGCGCCGCCAGCGCCCACCTGGGTGAAGGCAGTGAAATCAGTGCGCCTGGTGCCCCCGGCACTTATGAGCGGGCAGCCCGTCCGGGGCGCAACCTCGACTTGCGCCTGCAGGCGCTTGAAGCCGAGCAGCTCGTCATCGATGCCCGTGGCGGCGCTGGCGCGCCAGGCTATGTCGGTCTCGACGGCGGTAATGGCAAACCGGGTGGCTGCACCTGGGGGCAGGCCAGCCGAGGGGCCAATGGTGACAACGGTGGCAATGGGCACGATGGTGCCCCTGGCGGGCGGATCCGCCTGGCGCTGCCGGACGGCTTCGCCCAGGAACGGATCATGGTGCGGCTGGAGGGCGGCGCGCCGGGCAAGCCGGGCGCAGCCGGCAAGGCTGGCAAGGGCGGAGCGAGCAAGGGCTGCCTGGTGTACAGCACGGCGGCCGGCGCCAATGGCCTGCCAGGGCAACCCGGGGAGCCAGGTGCCGCCGGCGCTGCCGGGGAGTTGATCCTTCAGCGTTTGTAAGCGCCGGGGCTGAGCCTGCTTGAGGCGTTATCAGGCAGGCTTGTCAGCGACTCCCCACCTAACGGTCAGACACCTCCGACACCCATGGTCTAGTCTGAAAAGGACCGGTACCGGCCAAGTTCTCACTACAAGTGCCCGGACCGGACAACCATTGGAGTCCCCCGGGAGGTGCTCTCATGAGCCTGCTGCTTGAGCCGTATACCCTGCGTCAGCTGACCCTGCCCAACCGTATTGCCGTTTCCCCCATGTGCCAGTACTCCGCCGTCGACGGCCTGGCCAACGACTGGCACCTGGTGCACTTGGGCAGCCGTGCTGTCGGTGGCGCGGGCCTGGTGATCAGCGAGGCCGTTGCGGTCACCGCCGATGGCCGCATCACTGCCGAAGACCTTGGCCTGTGGAACGACGAACAGATCGCCCCGCTGCAGCGCATCACCCGCTTCATCACCGCTCAGGGCGCCGTGCCCGGCATCCAGCTGGCCCACGCCGGACGCAAGGCCAGCACTTATCGCCCCTGGTTGGGCAAGCAGGGCAGCGTCAAGCTCGAAGAGGGTGGGTGGCAGCCGGTCGGCCCATCGAAAATCGCCTTCGACCCGCAGCACACCGCGCCGCGCGAGTTGAGCAAGGACGAGATCCAGGGCGTGGTGGCCGCGTTTGTGGCCGCGACCGAGCGCGCATTGAAGGCGGGTTTCAAGGTCGTGGAAATCCACGCCGCCCATGGCTACCTGTTGCACCAGTTCTTGTCGCCGCTGAGCAACCAGCGTCGCGACGACTATGGCAGTTGCTTCGAAAACCGCATTCGCCTGACCCTGCAGGTTACCGAAGCAGTGCGCAAGGTGTGGCCGCAGGAGCTGCCACTGTTCGTTCGCGTATCGGCCACCGACTGGGTGGAGGATGGCTGGAACCCTGATGAAACTGTCGAACTGGCGCGCCGCCTGCGCGTGCTGGGTGTCGACCTGATCGACGTTTCATCTGGCGGCACCTCGGTCAACGCCGAGATCCCAACCGGCCCGGGCTACCAGACCCGCTTCGCCGAGCGGGTGCGCAAAGAGTCGGAAATCGCCACCGGCACCGTTGGCATGATCACCGAACCCGCCCAGGCCGAGCACATCCTGCGCACCGGCCAGGCCGATGTGATTTTCCTGGCCCGTGAACTGCTGCGTGACCCGTACTGGCCACTGCACGCCGACGATGACCTGGGCGGCAACAAGGCCACGTGGCCGGCGCAGTACCAGCGGGCGACCAGCCGGGCCAACCCGATCCACGAGTCGGACCTGCGCGATTGACTCAGCGGTAGGCGGCCTTGCTGAGGATGTCGCTCACCCATTGGTTGATGCTTTTCTGCGCAAGCTCCGCCTGGGCCGCCACGCTGGCGTGAAGCGTGGGCTCCAGGCGCAGGCTGAGCTTGCCGGAGTAGGTCTTTTGCGGTTCGCGCCCCAGGCGCTGACAGGTTTCGAGGTAGTCGTCGACGGCTTCCTCGAAGGCCTGGCGCAGTTCGCTGATCGATTCGCCATGGAAGCCGATCACGTCGTGGATACCGGCGACATGGCCAACCAGCAGTTGGTCTTCGTCGCTGTATTCGATGCGGGCGGCATAGCCGCGGTAGTTCATCACATTCATGGTGTCACTCCTGCCTGCTCCAGGAACTGGCGGGCATCCTTCACTTGATAGGCTTTGGCGTGGCGGTCCGGGTGAGGGCGGTGGAAGGTTGCGACCGCCCCGTGGAGTTCGAACCGTACGCGTGACCCCCTACCTTCGACCGTCCTGGCGCCAAGCGATACCAGCAATGATTCCAGGCGTATCCAGTCCAGGGTTTTGGGCACAGGTTTCTTGAAGACAAGTTCGAGTAAAGCGCGTTGGTGATTATTCATGGTATCAGTCTGTGATACCAGTTTATTTTGCTCAACGGCTTGGCGGTAAGGCGTGGCAGCGGCAGGTTGCGGGAAATATCGGTATGGCAGGCAGCAAAAAGCCGACTGGCCGTCACTGCCAGTCGGCTTCTGTCATCCCTGCATCAATGTTTGAACATCACATGCCGCACACAGGTGTAGTCCTCCAGCCCGTACATCGACATATCCTTCCCGTACCCCGAATGCTTCTGCCCGCCATGGGGCATTTCGCTGACCAGCATGAAGTGGGTGTTCACCCAGGTGCAGCCGTAATGCAGCCGTGCCGCCAGGCGGTGGGCGCGGCCGCTGTCGCGGGTCCATACCGATGAAGCCAGGCCGTACTCGGAGTCGTTGGCCCATTCCAGCGCCTGGGCCTCGTCGCTGAAGCGGGTCACCGACACCACCGGCCCGAACACTTCGTGGCGGACGATCTCGTCATCCTGCAGGGTGTCGGCCAGCACGGTGGGTTCGAAGAAGAACCCGTCTCCCGGCACGGCCTTGCCGCCGGTGACCAGGCGGATATGCGGCTGGGCAATCGCACGCTGTACCAGCCCGGCGACCTTGTCGCGGTGCTGGGCGCTGATCAGCGGGCCAAGCTCGGTGGCCGGATCGCTCTGCAGGCCGTGCTTGAGGCTGGCCACCGCCTCGCCCAGGCGTTCGACGAAGCGCTCGTAGATGCCGTCCTGCACGTACAGGCGGCAGGCCGCGGTGCAGTCCTGCCCGGCGTTGTAGAAGCCGAAGGTGCGGATGCCTTCGATGGCGGCATCGATGTCGGCATCGTCGAACACGATCACCGGGGCCTTGCCGCCCAGCTCCATGTGCATGCGCTTCACGCTGTCGGCGGTGGCGCCGATGATGTGCGCGCCGGTGGGGATGGAGCCGGTCAGCGACACCATGCGCACCTTGGGGTGGGTAACCAGCGGGTTGCCGACGGTCTGGCCGCGGCCGAACAGGATGTTGAGAACGCCGGCCGGCAGCAGGCCCTGAATCAGCTCACCCAGGTGAAGTGCGGTCAGCGGGGTCAGCTCCGAAGGTTTGATCACCACGGTGTTGCCGGCGGCCAGCGCCGGGGCGATCTTCCACGCCAGCATCATCAGCGGGTAGTTCCACGGCGCGATGGACGCCACCACCCCCAGCGGGTCACGGCGGATCATCGAGGTGTGCCCGGGCAGGTACTCACCCGCCGCCGAGCCGCCCAGGCAGCGCGCCGCGCCGGCGAAGTAGCGGAACACGTCGGCGATGGCCGGGATCTCATCGTTGAGTGCGGCAGCGTAAGGTTTGCCGCAGTTGTCAGACTCCAGCCTGGCCAGCGCCGCGCCGTGCTGTTCGATGACGTCGGCGATGGCCAGTAGCGCGGTCGAGCGCTCTTTCGGCGTGGTCTGCGACCAGCCGTCGAACGCCTTGTCGGCCGCGCGCACAGCGCTGTCGACCTGGGCCTCAGTGGCTTCGTTGATCTGTGCCAGGGCCGTGCCCTTGGCCGGGTCGAGCACGGTCCAGGCTGGGCCTTCGCCAGCGACAAGCTTGCCGTTGATCAGCATGTTGGTTTGCATCAGGGACTCCTCCAGGGTCATTTGCCGCTGCCCGCGACGCTTTCACCGCCACGGGTCAGGTAATAGGCGCCGAGGATCGGCAGCATGGTCACCAGCATCACCAGCATGGCGACCACGTTGGTCACCGGCACGTCGCGCGGGCGGCTGAGTTGGTTGAGCAGCCAGATCGGCAAGGTGCGCTCGTTGCCGGCGGTGAAGGTGGTGACGATGATTTCGTCGAACGACAGGGCGAAGGCCAGCATGCCGCCGGCCAGCAGTGCCGAGCCCAGGTTGGGCAGGATGATGTAGCGAAAGGTCTGCCAACCGTCGGCGCCCAGGTCCATCGAGGCTTCGATCAGGCTCTGCGAAGTACGGCGCAGGCGGGCAATGACGTTGTTGTAGACGATCACCACGCAGAACGTGGCGTGGCCGACGACGATGGTGAACAGCCCGGGTTCTATGCCTAAGCGCTTGAACGCCGAGAGTAGGGCGATACCGGTGATGATGCCGGGCAGGGCGATCGGCAGGATCAGCATCAGCGAGATGCTTTCCTTGCCGAAAAAGCTGCGTCGGTACAGCGCCGCCGACGCCAGGGTGCCAAGCACCAGGGCGATCAGCGTGGCCAGGCAGGCCACCTGCAATGACAGCTTGATCGCTTCGAGCACGTCGGGGCGGGCGAGGGCCACGGCGAACCACTTCAGCGTGAAGCCCTTGGGCGGGAAACTGAACGCCGCGTCTTCGGTATTGAAGGCATAGAGCAGGATGATCAGGATCGGGAAGTGCAGGAACACCAGCCCGCCCCAGGCCGCCAGGCGCAGGCCCGTCGAGGCTTTTTCAGAGTGCATCGAAGGCCCCCAGGCGTTTGACGATGGACAGATACACCGCGATCAGCACGATCGGCACCAGGGTAAAGGCCGCCGCCATGGGCATGTTGCCGATCGCCCCTTGCTGGGCATACACCATGCTGCCGATGAAATAGCCGGGCGGGCCGACCAGTTGCGGCACGATGAAGTCGCCCAGGGTCAGCGAGAACGTGAAGATCGAGCCGGCGGCGATGCCCGGCACCGACAGCGGCAGGATCACCTGCATGAACGTTTGCCGGGGTTTGGCGCCGAGGTCGGCCGAGGCTTGCAGCAGGGAAGGCGGCAAGCGCTCCAGTGCCGCCTGGATCGGCAGGATCATGAACGGCAGCCAGATGTAGACGAACACCAGAAAGCGCCCCAGGTGCGAGGTCGACAGGGTGCTGCCGCCCACGCCGGGGATGTCCAGCACCAGCTGCAACAGCGGCTGCAGGTGCAGTTGCTGGATGAACCACTGAGCCACGCCGCCCTTGGCCAGCAGCAGGGTCCAGGCGTAGGTCTTGACGATGTAGCTGGCCCACATCGGCATCATCACCGCGATGTAGAAGAACGCCTTGGTGCGGCCGGTGGTGTAGCGCGCCATGTAGTAGGCGATGGGGAAGGCCAGCACGGCGCTGGCCAGCGACACCGCCACGGCCATGCTCAGGGTACGCAGGATGATGTCGAAGTTGGCCGGGTTGAACAGCGCGGCGAAGTTGGCCAGGGTCAGGTCCGGCGTCACCGCCATGGTGAAGTCGTCGAAGGTGTAGAAACCTTGCCACAACAGGTTCAGCAGCGAGCCCAGGTAGATCGCGCCGAACCACAGCAACGGTGGGATCAGCAGCATCATCAGGTACAGGTTGGGGCGCCGGTACAGCAGGTCGCTCAGGCGCCGCAGCGGCGTGATGCCCGTTGCTTTTTCAGCGGCCAGGCTCATGGCTGGGTTTCCCGCAGCGCGGTCATCGCCTCGCGCGGCCAGCTGGCCTGCACGCGCTGGCCGGCCTGCCACTGGTGCGCCTGTGCCTGCCAGCGGTCGTTGGCCTGGCTTACGGCGAGCAGTTGGCCGCAGTCCAGCTTCACCTCGAAACGGGTGGCGCTGCCCTGGTACTGGATGTCGTGCAGCACCCCACCGACCTGTACGTCGCCGCTGGCGGGCTGGCCGTCGAGGCGGATGTGCTCGGGGCGGATGGAGAAGGGCGATGCGCTGCCATTGAGCTGTTGCGCCAGTTCCCCGCGCAGCACGTTGGAGGTGCCGACGAACTCGGCGACGAAGGTGGTCGCCGGCTGCATGTACAGGTTGCGGGGCGTGTCGACCTGTTCGATGCGCCCGCGGTTGAACACGGCCACCCGGTCGGACATCGACAATGCCTCGG
Organism: Pseudomonas sp. TWI923; assembly: GCF_039673365.1. Lineage (NCBI taxonomy): Bacteria > Pseudomonadati > Pseudomonadota > Gammaproteobacteria > Pseudomonadales > Pseudomonadaceae > Pseudomonas > Pseudomonas sp. TWI923. The sequence continues at coordinate 54,864 of NZ_JBDJLM010000006.1, forward strand.
TCTGGTCGTGGGTGACGAAGATGAAGGTGATGCCCAGCTGGCGCTGCAGCTTTTTCAGCTCGCCCTGCATCTGCTCGCGCAACTTGAGATCGAGGGCGCCGAGCGGTTCATCGAGCAGCAGCACCCGTGGCCGGTTGACCAGGGCGCGGGCCAGGGCGACGCGCTGGCGCTGGCCGCCGGACAGCTGCGCCGGCTTGCGTGCGCCGTAGCCGTCCAGGGCGACCATGGCCAGCGCCTCGTCGGCACGAGCATGGCGTTCGGCCTTGGCCACGCCTTTGACTTTCAGGCCATAGGCGACGTTGTCGCGCACGTTCATGTGGGGGAACAGGGCGTAGTCCTGGAACACGGTGTTGACGTCACGCTGGTACGGCGGCAGTCCGGCGGCCTCGCTGCCATGGATACGGATCGAGCCGCTGCTGGGTTGCTCGAAGCCGGCGATCAGGCGCAGGCAGGTGGTCTTGCCCGAACCCGAGGGGCCGAGCATGGAGAAGAACTCGCCGTCCTCGATGTCGATGCTGACCTGGTCGACGGCCTTGACCTCGCCGAAGGTGCGGGAAACCTGGGTGAACTGTACGGCTAGGGGCATAAGCGGTACTCAGCTGGCTTTGTATTGCCTGTGCCGGCCTCTTCGCTGGCAAGCCAGCTCCCACAGGTCATTCACAAGGCCGGGGCCAGTGAGTTCCTTGTGGGAGCCGGCTTGCCGGCGATGAGGCCAGTGCAGGTGAAAACTCCTTTGCTAACGGTTTCAGCGCCCGCCCATGATCGCGATGTAGTCCTGGGTCCAGCGGCTATAGGGCACGAACTTGCCGCCCTCGGCCTGCGGGGTTTTCCAGAAGGCGATCTTGTCGAAGTTGTCGAAGCCATTGGTCTTGCAGCCCTCGGCCCCCAGCAATTCGCTGCCGGTACAGGCCGCCGGCACCGCCGGCAACGAGCCGAACCAGGCCGCCACGTCGCCCTGCACCTTGGGCTGCAGCGACCAGTCCATCCATTTGTAGGCGCAATTGGGGTGCTTGGCCTCGCTGTGCAGCATGGTGGTGTCGGCCCAGCCGGTGGCGCCTTCCTTCGGCACCACCGAGGCCACCGGCTGCTTGTCGGCCTGCAGCCCGTTGACCATGTAGCCCCACGAACTGGTGGCGGCCACGCCCTCGTTCTTCACGTCGCTCATCTGCACGGTCGCGTCGTGCCAGTAGCGATGGATCAGCGGCTGCTGCTGGCGCAGCAGGTCGAGTACCGCCTTGTACTGCGCCTCGGTGAGTTCGTAGGGGTTCTGGATACCCAGTTCAGGCTTGGCGGACTTGAGATAGAGCGCCGCGTCGGCGATGTAGATCGGCCCGTCGTAAGCCTGCACGCGGCCCTTGTTGGGTTTGCCGTCGGGCAGGTTCTGCGGTTCGAACACCACGCTCCAGCTGGTGGGTGGCTGCTTGAACACGTTGGTGTTGTACAGCAGCACGTTCGGGCCCCACTGGTAGGGCGTGCCATACACCTGGTCCTTGACCACGTACCAGGCGCCGTTGTGCAGGCGCGGGTCGAGGTTCTTCCAGTTGGGGATCAGCGCGGTGTTGATCGGCTGCACCCGCTTGCCGGCGATCAGCCGCAGCGAGGCATCGCCCGAGGCGGTCACCAGGTCATAGCCGCCCTTGGTCATCAGGCTGACCATCTCATCGGAGGTGGCGGCGGTCTTCACGCTGACCTTGCAGCCGGTTTCCTTCTCGAAGCCGGTGACCCAGTCGTAGGCCTTGTCGCTTTCACCGCGCTCGATGTAGCCGGGCCAGGCGATGATGTCCAGCTGCCCCTCGCCGGCACCGAGCTTCTGGGGCAGCCCGGCGGCCTGGGCGCCAGCACTGGCGAGCAGGGCGCCGAGCAAAACGGTCTTGTGCACTGACATGATGTTCCCTCTTGTTGGCAATTGTGGTCGGGGCAGACGTCAAGCAAAGCGGCGGTCAGGTGGCTGACTGCTTATGATTTTTAGCGACTGAGTCGAGTCTAGATCGCTTTTATCAATCGCTGATGCAACATCCGGAAGCATTTGCACAGGTGGAGAAACCCCTGCGCCGTCCTACTCTGGTGGCCACTTTTTCGTACACGTGGAGGCACGCCAGATGAATACCCGAGGTCTGCTCGACCAACTGCTCAAGTCCGGCCAGGATCTGCTCAACAGCCAGGCCAGCAAAGGCTCGGGGCAAAAACCAGCAGGCAGCGGCGGGCTGGGCAGCCTGCTTTCCGGTGCCGGCGGCGGTGCCCTGGCGGCCGGCGCCATGGGTTTGCTGCTGGGTAACAAGAAGGCCCGCAAATATGGCGGCAAGGCGCTCACCTACGGTGGCCTGGCCGCGCTCGGGGTGCTGGCCTACAAGGCTTATGGCAACTGGCAGGCGCGCCAGGGTGCAGGCGACCAGCCGCCACAGACGCTGGACCGCCTGCCCCCGGCCCAGGCCGAGCAGCACAGTCAGGCGGTGCTGCGGGCACTGGTGGCGGCGGCCAAATCCGACGGCCATATCGACGAGCGCGAGCGGGCATTGATCGAAGGCGAGTTCACCCGCCTGGACAGCGACCGCGAGCTGCAACACTGGCTGCACGCCGAGCTGAACAAGCCGCTGGATCCTGCCGAGGTGGCCCGCGCCGCGCAAACCCCGGAAATGGCCGTCGAGATGTACCTGGCCAGCGTGATGATGGTGGACCAGGAGAACTTCATGGAGCGCGCCTACCTCGACGAACTGGCACGCCAGCTGCGCCTGGACCCGGCCTTGCGCCAGGAGTTGGAGAGCCAGGTCAGGCTTGCCGCAGGCCAGTGAACAGGCAAATGGCCACATCAATAGGCAAGGAGGCCTGAATACAGCAGCATTCAGCCGCAAATGCGTAAGACGCCTGGGCTATACTTCGGCGATTTTTCCCGCTCGTATCGAATTCCTGAGGGCTGAATGTTGAAGAACTGGACCTTGCGCCAACGGATCCTGGCAAGTTTCGCCGTGATCATCGCCATCATGCTGCTGATGATCGTGGCCGCCTACTCGCGGCTGGTGGCGATCGAATCCAGTGAGGAAGCGGTGGGGTCCGACAGCATTCCCGGCGTCTACTACAGCTCGATGATTCGCAGTGCCTGGGTCGACAGCTACGTCACCAGCCAGCAGTTGGTGGGGTTGTCGAACCACCGCGAAATCACCTCGGCCGACATGGAGCTGTTCAAGAGCTTCGAAGACCGCCTCAAGCAGCACATGGCCAGCTACCAGGCCACTATTCGCGACCCCGCCGACCAGGCCGCCTTCGACGACTTCACCCGCCTCGAGGAGGGCTACGTGAAGATCGTCGCCCAGGTGCTGGAGACCTACCGGCAAAAGAACTACGTCGAAGCCCAGCGCCTGATCACCGAAGTGCTCACCCCGGCCTGGGTGGATGGGCGCAAGCACCTGAACGGGGTGATCGAGCGCAATCGCGAGTCGGCCGATGCCGCCACCAACGACATTGTCAGCGCCGTCAACACCGCCAAGGGCAGCATGATCGTCTCGCTACTGCTGGCGATCGTCGCCGCCGGTATCTGCGGCCTGCTGCTGATGCGCGCGATCACCGCGCCCATGCAACGCATCGTGCATGCCCTCGACCGCCTGCGTTCGGGCGACCTGAGCATGCGCCTGAGCCTGGACCGCAAGGACGAATTCGGCGCCATCGAAGGCGGCTTCAACGAGATGGCCGAGTCGCTGGCCGGCCTGGTGTCGCAAGCCCAGCGCTCGTCGGTGCAGGTGACCACCTCGGTCACCGAAATTGCCGCGACCTCCAAGCAGCAGCAGGCGACCGCCACCGAAACCGCCGCCACCACCACCGAGATCGGCGCCACTTCGCGCGAGATCGCCGCCACCTCCCGTGACCTGGTGCGCACCATGACCGAAGTCACCTCGTCGGCCGACCAGGCCTCGAGCCTGGCCGGTGCCGGCCAGCAGGGCCTGGCGCGCATGGAAGAGACTATGCACCAGGTGATGGGCGCCGCCGACCTGGTCAACGCCAAGCTGGCGATCCTCAACGAGAAGGCCAGCAATATCACCCAGATGGTGGTGACCATCGTCAAGGTTGCCGACCAGACCAACCTGCTGTCGCTCAACGCCGCCATCGAAGCGGAAAAGGCCGGCGAGTACGGCCGTGGCTTCGCCGTGGTGGCCACCGAAGTGCGCCGCCTGGCCGACCAGACCGCCGTGGCCACTTACGACATCGAACAGATGGTGCGCGAGATCCAGTCGGCGGTGTCGGCCGGGGTGATGGGCATGGACAAGTTCTCCGAAGAGGTGCGCCGCGGCATGTTCGAGGTGCAGCAGGTGGGCGAACAGCTCAGCCAGATCATCAACCAGGTGCAGGCCCTGGCGCCGCGTGTGCTGATGGTCAACGAAGGCATGCAGGCCCAGGCCACCGGCGCCGAACAGATCAACCAGGCCCTGGCCCAGCTCAGCGATGCCAGCACCCAGACCGTGGAATCGCTGCGCCAGGCCAGCTTCGCCATCGACGAGCTGAGCCAGGTGGCCGCCGGGCTGCGTGGCGGTGTATCGCGTTTCAAAGTCTGACGCCGATGACCGACCTGTCCCCCCGTGAGGACCGCGCGGCCACCGCCAAGGGCGCGCTGTACCTGCAGTTCCGGATCGCCGCGCAGCGCTTCGCCCTGGACGTGCGCGAAGTGATCGAAGTACTGCCGCGTCGTCCGCTCAAGCCCATCGCCCAGGCACCGGCCTGGGTGGTCGGCGTGCTGGCCCACCGTGGCGCGCTGGTGCCGGTGATCGATGTGTCGGCGTTGAGCTTCGGTGCTCCGGCGGTTTCGCGCGGCAGCACCCGCCTGGTGCTGGTGCACTACCGTGGCGACCCGCAGCGCCCCGAGCTGCAACTGGGGCTGATCCTGGAACAGGCCACAGAGACCCTGCGTTGCCGGCCCGACGAGTTCCAGCCCTATGGCCTGGACAACGCCGAGGCCCCTTACCTGGGGCCGGTGCGTCAGGACGCGCAAGGTCTGGTGCAGCGTATCTGCGTCGACGATCTGCTGCCGGCTGCGGTCCGCCAACTGTTGTACCCCAGCGAAGTCGGGCAGGTGCCGACATGACCGGGCAACGGTTCTTCCGCTTCCTGCAGGAGCGTATCGGCCTGGACGTGGAGTCGGTCGGGGCGCCGATGATCGAGCGGGCCTTGCGCCAGCGCTGCGTTGCCCTGCAGGCCACCGACCTGGACGATTACTGGCTGCGCCTGCAACAGTCCACGGCCGAGCAGCAGGCCCTGATCGAGGCGGTCATCGTCCCCGAAACCTGGTTCTTCCGTTACCCCGAATCCTTTACCGCGCTGGTGGAGCTGGCCCACAAGCGCGTTGCCGAACTGGCCGGTGCCCGGCCGCTGCGCATCCTCAGCCTGCCGTGCTCGACCGGTGAAGAGCCCTATTCCATCGCCATGGCACTGCTCGATGGCGGGGTCGCGGCGCAAGCCTTCAGTGTCGATGGCATCGATATCAGCCCCAATTCGGTGGCCAAGGCCGAGCAGGCGCTGTATGGGCGCAACTCGTTCCGCGGCAGCGAACTGGCCTTTCGCGAGCGGCATTTCAGCGAAGCCGCCGAGGCCCACCAACTCGACGAGCGGGTGCGCCGGCAGGTCAGCCTGAAAGTCGGCAACGTGCTGGACCCGGCGCTCAAGGCCCGTGACGGCCAGTACGACTTCGTGTTCTGCCGCAACCTGTTGATCTATTTCGATGTGCCTACCCAGCAACGGGTATTCGAGGTGCTCAAGCAGCTTACTCACGCCCAGGGCGTGCTGTTCATCGGTCCGGCCGAGGGCAGCCTGTTGGCGCGCCTGGGCATGCGGCCGCTGGGTATCGCCCAGTCGTTCGCCTATGTGCGCCAGGCTGACCCTGTGCCGCCCCCGCCGAACAAACCCTTGCCGGCCATGCGCCCGTTGGCGCCGCCATTGCCCAAGGTGGTCACGCTGCCCCAGCGCCCGGCAAGGCCGTTGATGGCCCCCCCAGTGGCTGCCGAGCCGCGGGAAAACGAAGCGCAACTGCTGGCGGCCATCGCCCGGCACGCCAACGCCGGCGACAGCCAGCAGGCCCGGAGTGACTGCGAGCGTTACCTGCGCCAGTTCGAACCCAAGGCGCAGGTCTACTACTGGCTGGGGCTGCTCAGCGATACCGAGGGCGATGCCACGCAGGCCATCACCCATTACCGCAAGGCGTTGTACCTGCAGCCTCAGCACCCGGAGGCGCTGATGCACCTGGCTGCCCTGCTGGCCTCGCAAGGCGACGAGGCGGGCGCCCGACGCCTGCAGGAGCGCGCGGCCCGGGCCGGCCGGGAGGCTGAACGATGAGCGCGGGATACGACATGCAACTGATCGCCCATGACGATGGCCAGGCCATCGACGATTGCTGGAACCGCATCGGCGTGCACGGCGACAAGCAGTGCCCGCTGCTGGAACGGCACATCCACTGTCGCAATTGCGAGGTGCATGCGGCGGCGGCAACGCGCTTGCTGGATCGCTACGCGCAGGTGCTCGAAGAACAGGACGAAACACTGCCGCAGGCCGAGTGCGCAGTCGGTCGCTCCATGCTGCTGTTCCGGCTGGGTGAGGAATGGCTGGCACTGGCCACGGCCTGCCTCGCCGAAATCGCCCCGCTGCAGCCGGTGCATTCGTTGCCGCATCAGCGCTCGCGGGTACTGCAAGGGGTGGCCAATGTGCGCGGTGCGCTGGTGCCGTGCCTGTCGCTGGCGGACCTGCTGAACGTGCCGGCCGAGGCCAGCGTCGAGCGCAGTGGGCGGGTCATGCCACGCATGCTGATCCTGGCTGCCGAAGGGGGCCCGGTGGTGGTGCCGGTGGCGGAGATCGATGGCATACACCGGCTGGACCCCGGGCACCTGCAGGAGGGCCGCGATACCGCCCACTTCACCGCTGCGGTGCTGCAGTGGCGGGGCCGCAGCGTGCGGGTCCTGGATGAACAACACCTTCTGCAAGCCGTGAAGCGGAGCCTGTCATGACCCCGGAGCAAATGCGCGACGCTTCCTTGCTGGAGCTGTTCAGCTTGGAAGCCGAAGCCCAGACCCAGGTGCTCAGTGCCGGCCTGCTGGCACTGGAGCGCAACCCCGCCCAGCCTGACCAGCTCGAGGCCTGCATGCGTGCGGCCCATTCGCTCAAGGGCGCGGCGCGGATCGTCGGCATCGACGCCGGCGTCAGCGTCGCCCATGTGATGGAAGACTGCCTGGTGGCTGCGCAGGAGGGCCGCCTGCTGCTGCGCCCGGAGCATATCGATGCGCTGCTGCAAGGTACCGACCTGCTGATGCGCATCGCCACGCCAGGCGACCCGGCAGGCGAAGGCCTGGTGCCGGTGTTCCTCACCCAGATGGCCGGGCTGCTGGATTCGCCGCCGTCGGCCACGCAGGTGGCGCCGCCGTTGCCGGCTGCAACGCCGCCAGCCATGGTCGCGCCGCCGCGGGCCATGGAGCCTGAGCCGGAGCCTGCCGCTGAACCCGAAGCCGAGCCGGTCGTCCGGCCGAGGGCCGGCAAGCGCGCTGGCGAGGGTAGCGAGCGCGTGCTGCGGGTTACTGCCGACCGGCTTAACAGCCTGCTCGACCTGTCGAGCAAGTCGTTGGTCGAAACCCAGCGCCTGAAGCCTTATCTGGCGACCTTGCAGCGCCTCAAGCGCATGCACGGCCAGGGCATGCGCGCCCTGGACGGGCTCAAAGCGCAGCTCGAAGACAGCGGCCAGGGCCCGGAAGTACTCGATGCCCTGGCCCAGACCCAGCAACTGCTGGCCGAAACCCAGCAGATCCTGCTGCAGCAGGCTGCCGACCTCGACGAATTCGGCTGGCAGGCCAGCCAGCGCGCTCAGCTGCTGTACGACACCGCGCTGGCCTGCCGCATGCGCCCGTTTGCCGATGTGCTGACCGGTCAGAGCCGCATGGTGCGCGACCTGGGGCGCTCCTTGGGGAAACCGGTGCGGCTGCTGGTCGAAGGCGAGAAGACCCAGGTCGATCGCGACGTGCTGGAAAAGCTCGAGGCGCCGCTGACCCACCTGCTGCGCAACGCCGTCGACCATGGCATCGAGCTGCCCGAAAGGCGCCTGCTGGCCGGCAAGCCCAGCGAAGGCACGGTGCGCCTGCGCGCCTCGCATCAGGCTGGGCTGCTGATTCTGGAACTGGCCGATGATGGCGCCGGCATCGACCTCGAGCGTTTGCGCCGCAGCATTGTCGAACGGGCGCTGTCGCCGGCCGAAACCGTGGCGCAGATGAGCGAGGCCGAGCTGCTCACCTTCCTCTTCCTGCCCGGCTTCAGCCTGCGCGATACGGTCACCGAAGTGTCCGGGCGCGGGGTTGGCCTGGATGCGGTGCAGCACATGGTCCGCGAGCTGCGCGGCTCGATCGAGCTGACCCAGGTGGCCGGGCAGGGGTGCTGCTTCCACCTGGAGGTGCCGCTGACCCTGTCGGTGGTGCGTAGCCTGGTGGTGGAGGTGGGCGGCGAGGCCTATGCCTTCCCGCTGGCGCATATCGAGCGCACCCTCGATGTGCCGGCAGAAAGCATCGTGCAGATCGAAGGGCGCCAGCATTTCTGGCACGAGGACCGGCATATCGGCCTGGTCGCCGCCAGCCAGCTGCTCAACCGGCCGGCGACACAGGACGCGGGCCAGAGCCTGCGGGTGGTGGTGATTCGCGAGCGCGACCAGCTTTACGGTGTGGCCGTCGAGCGCCTGATCGGCGAGCGGGTGCTGGTGGTGATGCCGCTCGACCCGCGCCTGGGCAAGGTCCAGGACATTTCCGCCGGCGCCTTGCTCGACGATGGTTCGGTGGTGCTGATCATCGATGTCGAGGACCTGCTGCGCTCGGTGGACAAGCTGCTCAGCACCGGCCGCCTGGAGCGCATCGAGCGGGGCGGCCAGCACGGCCGGGGCGTTGCACGCCGGCGTGTGCTGGTGGTCGATGACTCGCTCACCGTGCGCGAACTGCAACGCAAGCTGCTGGGCAACCGTGGCTATGAAGTGGCCGTGGCGGTGGATGGCATGGATGGCTGGAACGCCCTGCGCAGCGATGACTTCGACCTGCTGATCACCGACATCGACATGCCGCGCATGGACGGTATAGAACTGGTCACCCTGGTGCGTCGCGACCAGCGCCTGCAATCGCTGCCGGTCATGGTGGTGTCGTACAAGGACCGGGAAGAAGACCGTCGTCGTGGACTTGATGCCGGCGCCGACTATTATCTGGCCAAGGCCAGCTTCCATGACGATGCGTTGCTGGACGCCGTGGAGGAGCTGATCGGAGGTGCCCAGGGATGAAGATCGCCATCGTCAATGACATGCCCATGGCTGTGGAGGCCCTGCGCCGAGCGCTGGCCTTCGAGCCGGCGCATGAGGTGGTGTGGGTCGCCGGCAACGGCGCCGAGGCGGTGCAACGCTGTACCGAGCAGCTCCCGGACCTGATCCTGATGGACCTGATCATGCCGGTGATGGACGGTGTCGAGGCGACCCGGCGGATCATGGCCGAGACCCCTTGCGCCATCGTCATCGTCACGGTCGACCGCAAGCAGAACGTGCACCGGGTCTTCGAGGCCATGGGCCATGGGGCCCTGGACGTGGTCGACACGCCGGCACTGGGCGCGGGCGATGCCCGTGAGGCGGCGGCGCCGCTGTTGCGCAAGATCCTCAATATCGGCTGGCTGATCGGCCAGCAGCGGCCCAGCGCCCCGCAGCCGGTGCGCACACCCTTGCGTGAAGCCTCCCAGCGCCGCGGCCTGGTGGCCATCGGCTCGTCGGCTGGCGGGCCGGCGGCACTGGAAGTGTTGCTCAAGGGGCTGCCGAAGGCCTTCCCGGCCGCCATCGTGCTGGTCCAGCACGTCGACCAGGTATTCGCCGGCGGCATGGCCGAATGGCTCAGCACGGCGAGCGGCCAGTCGGTGCGCCTGGCCCGCGAAGGCGAGCCACCGCAGCCGGGGCAGGTCCTGCTGGCCGGCACCAACCACCATATCCGCCTGCTGCACAACGGTCAGTTGGCCTACACTGCCGAGCCGGTCAATGAAATCTACCGGCCTTCGATCGACGTGTTCTTCGAAAGCGTGGCGCGCTACTGGTCGGGCGACGCGGTGGGCGTACTGCTCACCGGCATGGGCCGTGATGGCGCCCAGGGCCTGAAGCTGATGCGTCAGCAGGGTTTTCTGACCATTGCCCAGGACCAGCAGAGCAGTGCGGTTTACGGCATGCCCAAGGCTGCTGCGGCCATCGACGCCGCAGTGGAAATCCGCCCGCTGGAACGCATCGCCGGGCGACTGACGGAACTCTTTTCGAAATGACGACAAGTATTGAGGCACGCCGCCTGGCCGGCCGTGACCGGGTGACCCGCAATGACTGATCTACCGATCGAAGGTTTCACGACCATCAACGAAGGCGCGGCGATGGTCCTGCTGGTGGACGATCAGGCAATGATCGGCGAAGCGGTGCGCCGTGGCCTGGCCTATGAAGAGAACATTGACTTCCATTTCTGCGCCGACCCGCATCAGGCGGTGGCCCAGGCCATGCGGATCAAGCCCACGGTGATCCTCCAGGACCTGATCATGCCGGGCCTCGATGGCCTGACCCTGGTGCGCGAGTACCGCAACAACCCGGCCACCCAGGACATTCCGATCATCGTCCTGTCGACCAAGGAAGACCCGTTGGTCAAGAGCGCGGCCTTTGCTGCTGGGGCCAACGACTACCTGGTGAAACTGCCCGATACCATCGAGCTGGTGGCACGCATCCGCTACCACTCGCGCTCGTACCTGACCTTGCTGCAGCGCGACGAGGCCTACCGCGCCTTGCGGGTGAGCCAGCAGCAGTTGCTGGACACCAACCTGATGCTGCAGCGGCTGATGAACTCCGACGGCCTGACCGGGCTGTCCAACCGCCGTCACTTCGATGAGTACCTGGAGCTGGAGTGGCGCCGAGCCATTCGTGAGCAGCAGCAACTGTCGCTTTTGATGGTCGATGTCGACTACTTCAAGGCGTTCAACGACAGTTTCGGCCACCTGGCCGGTGACGAGGCCTTGCGTCAGGTGGCCGAGGCCATCCGCGGCAGTTGTTCACGGCCCAGCGACCTGCCGGCGCGCTACGGTGGCGAGGAGTTTGCCCTGGTGCTGCCCAATACTTCGCCGGGCGGCGCGCGGCTGATTGCCGAGAAGTTGCGTCAGACCATCATGGGTTTGAACATTGCCCACACCGTGCCCGAGCACGGCTCGTACTTGACAGTAAGCATCGGCCTGGCCACCCAGACGCCGGCGGTTGGCAGCCATTGCCGGCAGTTGATCTCGGCGGCGGACAAGGGGCTGTATCAGGCCAAGAACAACGGCCGTAACCAGGTGGGCATTGCCTGAGCGCGACATCCTAACGCTGACGCCATTCCTTGTAGGAGCGGCCTTGTGTCGCGAAAGGGCTGCAAAGCAGCCCCGGCAATCTTTGCGTGATCGCCGAAATCCGGGGCCGCTGCGCGCCCCTTCGCGACACAAGGCCGCTCCTACAGGGGCGTGCATGGCTGATTGCGACGCCTGCCCGGCGGGTCTGCCGTCACGGCGCGGACTCGGTTATACTCGCGGGCTTTTCACCGAATTCGCACGAGAGCTGCCCGCCCATGGAAATCCAACCGATCCTGAACACCATCAAGGACCTCACCGAGCGTTCCCAGTCCATTCGGGGGTATCTTTGACTACGATCACAAGCATGATCGTCTGGTCGAAGTAAACCGCGAGCTGGAAGACGCCTCCGTCTGGAACAAGCCCGAGTATGCCCAGGCCCTGGGCCGCGAGCGCGCCATGCTGGCGCAGGTCGTCGAAACCCTCGACAAACTGGCCAACGGCCTGGGCGACTGCAAGGACCTGCTCGACATGGCCGTCGAGGAAGGTGACGAAGGCGCCGTCAGCGATGTCGTGACCGAGCTGCAAGGGCTGGAGGAATCCCTCGCCCTGCTCGAGTTCCGTCGCATGTTCAGCGGTGAGATGGACCCGAACAACGCCTACCTGGACATCCAGGCCGGCTCCGGCGGTACCGAGGCCCAGGACTGGGCCAACATCCTGCTGCGCATGTATCTGCGCTGGGCCGACAAGCGCGGTTTCGACGCCACCATCATCGAGCTGTCCGAAGGTGAAGTCGCCGGCATCAAGGGCGCCACCGTGCACATCAAGGGCGAGTACGCCTTCGGCTGGCTGCGCACCGAGATCGGCGTGCACCGCCTGGTGCGCAAGAGCCCGTTCGACTCCGGCGCCCGCCGTCACACTTCGTTCTCGGCGGTATTCGTGTCGCCCGAGATCGACGACAAGGTCGAGATCGAGATCAACCCGTCCGACCTGCGCATCGACACCTACCGCTCTTCGGGCGCCGGTGGCCAGCACGTCAACACCACCGACTCGGCGGTGCGTATCACCCACGTGCCGACCAACACCGTGGTGGCCTGCCAGAACGAACGTTCCCAGCACGCCAACAAGGACACCGCCATGAAAATGCTGCGGGCCAAGTTGTACGAGCTGGAAATGCAGAAACGCAACGCCGCCTCGCAGGCCCTGGAAGACAGCAAGTCGGACATCGGCTGGGGTCACCAGATCCGCTCCTATGTACTCGATGACTCGCGTATCAAGGACCTGCGTACCGGCGTAGAGCGCAGCGACTGCCAGAAGGTGCTCGACGGCGACCTCGACGAGTACCTGGAAGCGAGCCTCAAGCAGGGGCTGTAAGCATCCAAGCGGCGGCAAACCCGTGGGAGCGGGCTTGCCCCGCGATCCCTCACCCGCGTGAGGCAACGAACACCTGATGGAAAGAATGACGACATGAGCGACCTCAAGACCGAATCGCAAGACCTGCAACAGGAAGAAAACGCCCTGATCGCGCTGCGCAAGGAAAAGCTTGCCGCCGAGCGCGCCAAGGGCAACGCCTTCCCCAACGACTTCCGTCGCGACAGCTACTGCAACGACCTGCAGAAACAGTACGCGGACAAGACCAAGGAAGAGCTGGAAGCAGCCGCGATCCCGGTCAAGGTGGCTGGCCGCATCATGCTCAACCGTGGCTCGTTCATGGTGATCCAGGACATGACCGGTCGCATCCAGGTCTACGTCAACCGCAAGACCCTGTCCGAAGACACCCTGGCCGCGGTCAAGACCTGGGACCTGGGCGACATCATCAGCGCCGAAGGCACCCTGGCCCGTTCCGGCAAGGGCGACCTGTACGTCGAAATGACCAACGTGCGCCTGCTGACCAAGTCGCTGCGCCCGCTGCCGGACAAGCACCACGGCCTGACCGACACCGAGCAGCGCTACCGCCAGCGCTACGTCGACCTGATGGTCAACGAAGAAACCCGCCACACCTTCCGTGTGCGTTCGCAGGTGATCTCGCACATCCGCAAGTTCCTCATCGAGCGCGACTTCCTCGAAGTCGAAACGCCGATGCTGCAGACCATTCCCGGCGGCGCCGCGGCCAAGCCGTTCGAAACCCACCACAATGCGCTGGACATGGCCATGTTCCTGCGTATCGCCCCGGAGCTGTACCTCAAGCGCCTGGTGGTCGGTGGCTTCGAGAAAGTCTTCGAGATCAACCGCAACTTCCGTAACGAAGGCGTCTCGACCCGGCACAACCCCGAGTTCACCATGCTCGAGTTCTACCAGGCCTACGCCGACTACAACGACAACATGGACCTCACCGAAGAGCTGTTCCGCGAATTGGCGCAGCTGGTACTGGGCAGCACCGACGTGCCGTACGGCGACAAGGTGTTCCACTTTGGCGAGCCGTTCGTGCGCCTGTCGGTGTTCGACTCGATCCTCAAGTACAACCCTGAGCTGACCGCTGCCGACCTGCAGGACGTCGACCGTGCCCGCGAGATCGCCAAGAAGGCCGGCGCCAAGGTGCTGGGCCACGAAGGCCTGGGCAAGCTGCAGGTGATGATTTTCGAAGAGCTGGTGGAGCACAAGCTGGAGCAGCCGCACTTCATCACCGAGTACCCGTTCGAAGTGTCGCCACTGGCCCGTCGCAACGACGACAACCCATCCGTGACCGACCGCTTCGAGCTGTTTATCGGTGGCCGCGAGATCGCCAACGCCTACTCCGAGCTCAACGACGCCGAAGACCAGGCCGAGCGATTCCTGGCCCAGGTTGCCGAGAAAGACGCCGGTGACGACGAAGCCATGCACTACGATGCCGACTTCGTTCGTGCCCTGGAATACGGCATGCCGCCGACCGCTGGTGAAGGCATCGGTATTGACCGCCTGGTCATGCTGCTGACCAACTCGCCGTCGATCCGCGACGTGATCCTGTTCCCGCACATGCGTCCGCAGGCCTGAGTGTCCTGAACAAGCCGCCTTTCGGGGCGGCTTTTTCATGCCTGTACACTTGTACTGGCTGTACCGGCGTCTTCGCGGCTAAAGCCGCTCCTACAGGGACCGTGCAGTACTTGTGGGAGCGGCTTTAGCCGCGAAGAGGCCGGCACTGAACAAACATTTTCATGAGGTATCACCGTGACACCTGCCATGCCTCACCAGGGCGCCGCCGGCATCGCCACCGCCGTCGCCGAAAGCGTGCAATACCAGGGCCGCAAGACCGCCCGCCAGGGCAGCGAGCAGCGCCGCCAGCAGATCCTCGACGCCGCCATGCGCATCGTCGTGCGCGACGGTGTGCGCGGTGTACGTCACCGTGCCGTGGCCGCCGAGGCCGGCGTGCCGCTGTCGGCCACCACTTACTACTTCAAGGACATCCAGGACCTGCTGGCCGATACCTTCGCCCAGTACGTCGAGCGCAGCGCCGCCTATATGGCCAAGCTCTGGGCCAACAGCGAAGGCGTGCTGCGCCAGTTGCTCGCCCAGGGTGACGGCAGCCCTCAGGCGCGGGCGCGCCTGGCCGACGAGGTGGCGCGCATGACCGCCGACTACGTGATCCGCCAGTTGCACAATCGTCGCGACTTTCTTATGGCCGAGCAGGCCTTCCGCCAGGAAGCGCTGCTGTGCCCACGCCTGGCCGAACTGGTGTGCGCCCATGAGCAGATCCTGCTGCACGGCGCGCGGCAGATGCTCCAGGTGGTCGGCTCGCGCCAACCCGAGCAGGATGCGCAGATGTTGACGGCGATAATCGAGCAGATGGAATATCAGGGCCTGCTCAAGGACGCGAATGCGCAGGCCGATGAGCAGATGCTCGCTATCCTTGTCCGATACCTGCAGATGGTGCTGGCCTCGGCTTGAGCTGCGAACGAATTCTCAAGGAGAACCCGATGAAAGCCTGGCGTGTGGTGTTGTTGACGTTGTCATTCCTCTTGCTGGGCGGTTGTCTGGTGGCCTTCCATGAACCGCTGCCGAGCAATCAGGCAGCGCCCAAGGCCCTGCTCGGCAAGTGGAGCAGCAAGGACGCCTGGGGCGAGCCACTGAAACTTACCATCAGCCGCAGTGGCGGCGATGCCTACAAGGCGGTGGCGACCGCCAAGGGCAAGGCCCCTGAAGAGTACGTGTTCACGGTGTCGCGCCATGGCAACCGCTGGTACATGTCGGCCGGTGTGCCCAAACGGCTGGGGGGCAACTTCCTGATTGGCGGTTTCGATATCGTCGAGGGCAAGGAACTGGTGGTCTACAACCTCGATGTCGAGCAGGTGCGGCAGGCCGTCGACAAGAAGGAACTGAGTGGGCGAAGCATCGAAGTCCCCGAAGAGAATGGCGAAGGTGTGTTGATCGACAGCCCGTCGGCGCGTGTGCTGGCGTACCTGGACGATCCGGCCAACTCTGACCTGTTCGTCGAGGTGGCGCGTTTCCAGCGCTCCGGCAAATGACCGTGTCGGCCTCTTCGCGGCTAAAGCCGCTCCCACAGGTGCATTGCCCGGCCTGATGGCTGCGATATCCCTGTAGGGGTGGCTAAATCGGCCCCACAGGTGCAGTGCCCGGCCTGAGGGCTGCGATATCCCTGTAGGGGTGGCTAAATCGGCCCCACAGGTGCATTGCCCGGCCTGAGGGCTGCGATATCCCTGTAGGGGTGGCTAAATCTGCCCCACAGGTGCATTGCCCGGCCTGATGGCTGCGATATCCCTGTAGGGGTGGCTAAATCTGCCCCACAGGTGCATTGCCCGGCCTGAGGGCTGCGATATCCCTGTAGGGGTGGCTAAATCTGCCCCACAGGTGCATTGCCCGGCCTGAGGGCTGTGATATCCCTGTGGGAGCGGCTTCAGCCGCGAAGAGGCCGGTTCAGGTGTCTTGTTCTTGAAAGGAGTCCCCGGTGGACGAGTACCAGCAGACCATACGTACGTTGTCCGACCGCATCGTGGCCGCGCAAACCCCCATTCGCGTGCTCGATGCGGTGAAATGGGACGACGGCATCCGCCAGGGCTTCCTCAAGGCCAAAGGCAAGGAACCACCCGCGGTGGACCGTGCCTACTACCAGAACCGGCCCTTGTCGTTCGACTCCAGCGCGGTGAAGGCCGAGTTCCAGAACATCGAGCGTGACATCACCCGCCAGCTTGGCCAGTTCAACCCGGTCGGGCAGATCATGCGACGCATGTGCAAGGAATACCGCATGGTGGTGCGCATGCTAGAAGCGCGCGGCACCGAGGACTTCGGGCTGATTTCCCAGGAACTGTACGGCGCGGCCTCCGACGCTTTCCATGCCGGCGACCCGACCCTCGCCGACCTGGGGCTGATGCTCTCGGATTACCTGAACAACATCGACGGCCGTGGCGACCTCAAGGACGAGCCGAAGAACCTCACGGCGAAGGAGGCGGTGGAGATCCTCCAGCGCCGTCTGAACAAGGTGTTCGGCGAGGCCGAGGAAACCATTCGCGTATTCGAGTCGGACGGCATCGTCGCCGACGCGGCGGCCGGCGCCGACTACATCAAGGTGCGCGCCGACGCAATGTTCAACAATCGTGACGTGCGCGCCCTGGAAGTACACGAAGGCCTGGTGCATGTCGGCACCACCCTCAATGGCCTGAACCAGCCGATCTGTACCTTCCTGGCCAAGGGCCCGCCCTCGTCCACGGTGACCCAGGAGGGGCTGGCCATCCTGATGGAAGTGATCGCCTTCGCCTCCTACCCCAGCCGCCTGCGCAAACTCACCAATCGCACCCGGGCCATCCACATGGTCGAGGAGGGCGCGGACTTCATGCAGGTCTACGAGTTCTTCCGTGGCCAGGGCTTCGAGATGGGGCAGAGCTACAGCAACGCCAGCCGGGTGTTCCGCGGCTCGGTACCCAATGGCCTGCCATTCACCAAGGACTTGTCCTACCTCAAGGGCTTCATCATGGTTTACAACTACATTCAGTTGGCCGTGAAGAAGGGCAAGCTGGAGCAGATCCCGTTGCTGTTCTGCGGCAAGACCACCCTGGAAGACATGCGCACCTTGCGCCAGCTGGTCGAAGAAGGCCTGGTGGAGCCACCCAAGTACCTCCCGGAGCAGTTCCGCGACCTAAACGCCCTGTCGGCCTGGATGTGCTTCTCCAACTTCCTCAACCACCTGAGCCTGGACCGCATTGAAGCCGATTACGCGAACATTCTCTGACGCCTGCCGTCACCTCGCCATCGGCCTTGGGCTGCTGCTGTTGAGTGGCTGCAGCAGCCTGCTGTTCTACCCTGAGCGCGGTCAGCCGTTCACCCCTGAGCGGGCCAAACTCGACTACCGCAATGTAACCCTGACCACCGCTGACGGCGTTCGCCTGCACGGCTGGTGGTTGCCGGCCAAGGCCGGTGTCGAGGTCAAGGGCACGGTGCTGCACCTGCATGGCAACGGCGGCAACCTGGCGGGCCACCTGGGTGGCAGCTACTGGCTGCCGGAGCAGGGCTACCAGGTGCTGATGATCGACTACCGGGGCTATGGCCTGTCCCAGGGCAAGGCCACCTTGCCTGAGGTCTATGAAGACATCGCGGCGGCCATGGCCTGGCTGGACCGCGCCCCCGAGGTGCAGGGCAAGCCACTGGTGCTGCTGGGCCAGAGCCTCGGCGGCGCCATGGCCATCCATTACCTGGCGGCGCACCCGCAGCAGCGCGAGCACGTCAGCGCGCTGGTGTTCGACGGTGTGCCGGCCAGTTACCGGGCGGTGGGCCGCTATGCCCTCAGTACCTCGTGGATGACCTGGCCGCTGCAGGTGCCGCTGTCGTGGCTGGTGCCCGACGGCGACAGCGCGATCCGCTCCATCGAACAGCTGGCCAGCCCGCCGAAGCTGTTCTTCCACAGCATCGATGACCGGCTGGTGCCCCTGGACAATGGCATTCGCCTGTACCAGCACGCTCCGCCCCCGCGGGTGCTGCAATTGACCCGCGGCGGCCACGTGCAAACCTTCGCCGACCCGACCTGGCGCCAGGTGATGCTGCGCTTTCTGGACGACCCCGCGCATTTCAACGGCCTGCGCCGCCTGGCCGAAGTTCCCAACTACCCTGACGAGAAGAACAAGCAATGAGTGAAGAACGCAACGCCATCCCGCTGATCCTGACCGGCGTCGGCAGCATCATCGTGACGGTGGGGGCCCTCTGGTATTACGGCTACCTGCATTTCGCCAAGCCTGAAGATGCCCTGTTGCTGCAGGACTTCACCATGCTCAAGACCATCCCGGGCGAGGACTACAAAGTCTCGTTGGACCCGGCACCGCAGGTGGCCCAGTGCATCGATGGCGTATTGGTGATGTTCGACACCGCGCAGAAAGGCCTGACCGGTGTGCTGGTGGACAATCGCAAGCGTGCAGTTCGCTGCATGGGCGAGGAGACGCCGCAGCGGGTGCAGTGATTATTTGCCTCTCGTGGCCTCATCGCGGGGCAAGCCCGCTCCCACGGAACTCGACGTAACTTATTGGTTTAGCAGGGACCTGTGGGAGCGGCTTTAGCCGCGAACACCGGCAAAGCCGGTGCCATCCACCGCGTCGCCCGTTTCGCTACCCGTGGGAGCGGGCTTGCCCCGCGAATGTCGGCGTCGCCGGCGCCATAAGAAAAAACCCGCCATCAGGCGGGTTTTTTATTCAGCCAGCAGCTCTCATTGCGCTTGGCTCACCGCCCGCGGCATCACCGGCTGGTTATCGTTGGAGATGGTCACCTCCACTCGACGGTTCTGCGCACGGCCGGAGTTGCTGCCGTTGTCGGCCACCGGATACTCCTTGCCGTAGCCCTGGGCGACGATGCGCGCAGGGTCCACCCCGGCACGTACCAGCGCCATGCGCACGGCAGCGGCGCGGCGCTCGGACAGGCTCTGGTTGTAGTTGGCCGAGCCGACGCTGTCGGTGTAGCCCTCGACGATCACCTTGCGCTCCGGGTTCTCCTGGAGGAACTGCGCCAGTTTGGTGACGTTGGGGTAGGCACTGCTCTTGAGTTCGGCCTTGTTGAAGTCGAACAGCACATCGCCGAAGGTCACCAGCGTGCCGCGCTCGGTCTGCTTGGCATTGAGGCTGTCCTGCAGCTTCTTGATCTGCGCGTCACGGGCATCGAGCTTGGCCTGGGCGCGTTGCGCGGCAGAGTTCTTCAGCTCGGCCTCGGCCGTGCGCAGGGTGATGGTCTGCTTGGCCACTTCGACGCGCTGGTTGGTGAGGTAGGCGAGCTGGTCGACCTTCTTGCTGTCCTCACGCTCCATATAGGCCTTGTCGGCTTTGTTCAGCCAGTCCTGGGCGTCCTTGGTTTCGAGGGCGGCTACCTTGCTCGACTGTGGATCGCTCTGTAGCGCCGAGAAATTGCTGCGGGCCGACTCGAGGTTGGCGTTCGGGTCGTGGGAGCAGGCGGCAAGGCCGACGCTCAGGGCCAGCAGGGCGGGGATCATGACGTAATTGCGCATAGTGTTCATCCTTTGATCGTTAGCGAAGGCTTGGGGTCGCGGCAGGCCTATTCGGCGCTGCGCAGGCCTTCTTCACGTACGTCCTGGACACCCTGGCGGGCATCCTGCACAGCCTTCTGGGCCTTGGCGGCCTGGGCCTTGCGTTCAGCGACACGGGCATCCCATTCAGCCTGTTCGGCGAGCATGCGGGCCTGGTCGTATTGCTTGTCGTGCATGGCAATTTCGGCCTGCTTGAACTTGTCCTGGGCCGCTTTCATTTCCACTGCGGCGAACTCGGTACCGCCGGCACTGACCGCAGCGTTCACTGCCGACTGGCTGACGGCATACTGCTCGGTGGGCGGCTTGCCGGCGCAACCGGCCAGTACCAGGCTGCTGCCCAGGGCCAGTGCGGCCAGCTTCAGCCCGCGCAGGTGAGTGGTGGAGGGTTTTGCAATGCGGGTCTTCATGGTGGTCAACTCCATTGGGTCACTCCTGTTAACGACGATGTCCGCGACCGGTCCATCGTTGTTCCCTAGCCAAGGCGTGCGCTGCAACGCCCGTGTTTGCAGGGTTTTGCCGTGATGGCTACTGGCTGTGACCGAGGCGTTTTTTGGATAGTTCAGAAAAATTGCTGTGCTAACGAAGTTTTTTTCTGACTGATTGGTCAGCGCGAAAAGGCCGGAACTTTGCGCTCCGTGGGAGGTATCTGCGGGCCCTCGAGCAAGGCCCGCAGAGGGTGAGGGCTTAGTGGCGTTCGTTTTTGCCTGGGCTGCCGAGCGCTGCCAGGTGACGGCGGGAGAGGGCGAGGAAACGAGGGGTAGGGCCGATGTCCTCGTACAGCGGATCACCCTCTTCATCGGTGGCGATCACTTGCCGGCCCTTGATGTAGGGGAAGCTGGCTTCCAGCTCTTCGAGCGCGGCGGCGACCAGTTCGCCAAGCAGCTCTTCAGGGCTGCGCTTGGGGTACATCTCGGTCAGCGCGGCCAGGCGCGCTTGGGCTTCCATGTCCAGGTGCAGGACATGCCCGGTGGGGCTCAAGCGTCCGGCGGCATTCTGTTCCCAGTGCTGGGCGAGTTCGCGGATTTTCATGATGACCTCTGTCAAAGCCTCGAAAGTGGCATTGCTTCGGATGACCACTCTTCACTTTAGTTGCTTTGCCCGCGCCCGGCTTGCCAGGCGCGGCCTGGAGTCGGCACTCTTGGGGCTTGCTGTTTCCTGGAGTGGAGAGGCCCGATGAGCGATATCGATCTGCGTTTGCGCGAGGATGTGCATCTTTTGGGGGAGCTGCTTGGCGAGACCATCCGCCAGCAGCATGGCGAGGCGTTCCTGCAGAAAATCGAGGACATCCGCCACAGCGCCAAGGCCGACCGGCTGGTGGAGGGTGAAAAGCTGAGCTCGACCCTGGGCGACCTGGCCGAGGAAGACCTGCTACCCGTGGCGCGGGCCTTCAACCAGTTCCTCAACCTGGCCAACATCGCCGAGCAGTACCAGTTGATTCGCCGCCGCGATGCCGACCAGCCGCAGCCTTTCGAGGCGCAGGTACTGCCCGAACTGCTGGCCCGGCTCAAGTCGGCCGGGCACAGCGACGATGCACTGGCCCGGCAGTTGGCCAAGCTCGATATCCAGCTGGTGCTCACCGCCCACCCCACCGAGGTGGCCCGCCGTACCCTGATTCAGAAATACGACGCCATCGCCGCGCAACTGGCAGCCCAGGACCATCGCGACCTGAGCCCCGCCGAGCGTGGGCAGGTACGCGAGCGCCTGCGCCGGCTGATCGCCGAGGCCTGGCACACCGAGGAGATCCGCCGCACCCGGCCCACGCCGGTGGACGAAGCCAAATGGGGCTTCGCGGTGATCGAGCATTCGCTCTGGCAGGCCATCCCCAACCATCTGCGCAAGGTCGATGCGGCGCTGTTCCAGGCTACCGGCCTGCGCCTGCCGCTGGAGAGCGCACCGATCCGCTTCGCCTCGTGGATGGGCGGCGACCGTGACGGCAACCCCAATGTCACCGCCAGCGTGACCCGTGAAGTGCTGCTGCTGGCACGCTGGATGGCCGCCGACCTGTTCCTGCGCGATATCGAGAACCTGGCCGCCGAGCTGTCGATGCAGCAGGCCAGCGCAGCCTTGCGCGAACAGGTCGGCGACAGCGCCGAGCCTTACCGCGCGCTGCTCAAGCAACTGCGCGACCGCCTGCGCGCCACCCGTACCTGGGCCCAGGCGTCGTTGGCTGCTGCGCAACCGGCCAGCGCTGCCGTGCTGGTCGACAACCGCGACCTGATCGCGCCACTGGAGCTGTGCTTCCAGTCGCTGCATGAATGCGGCATGGGGGTGATCGCCGACGGGCCGTTGCTCGACTGCCTGCGCCGGGCAGTGACTTTCGGCCTGTTCCTGGTGCGCCTGGACGTGCGCCAGGATGCCGCCCGCCATCGCGATGCGCTGAGCGAGATCACCGATTACCTGGGGCTCGGGCGCTACGCCGAATGGGACGAAGCGCGGCGCATCGAGTTCCTCCAGGCGGAGCTGAAGAACCGCCGCCCGTTGCTGCCCGGGCACTTCAAGCCCCAGGCCGATACCGCCGAAGTGCTTGCCACCTGCCGCGAAATCGCCGCGGCGCCTGCTGCCTCGCTGGGTTCCTATGTGATCTCCATGGCTGGCGCGGCCTCCGATGTGCTGGCGGTGCAGCTGCTGCTCAAGGAAGCAGGGCTGACCCGGCCGATGCGTGTGGTGCCATTGTTCGAGACACTCGCCGACCTGGACAACGCCGGGCCGGTGATGGAGCGCCTGCTCGGGCTGCCGGGCTACCGGGCCGGCTTGCATGGGCCGCAGGAAGTGATGATCGGCTATTCCGACTCAGCCAAGGACGCCGGCACCACGGCGGCGGCCTGGGCGCAGTACCGCGCCCAGGAGCAGTTGGTGCGCATCTGCCGCGAACACCAGGTCGAACTGCTGCTGTTCCATGGCCGTGGCGGTACGGTCGGACGCGGCGGCGGCCCGGCCCATGCGGCCATCTTGTCGCAGCCGCCGGGGTCGGTGGGCGGGCGCTTCCGTACCACCGAGCAGGGCGAGATGATCCGCTTCAAGTTCGGCCTGCCGGGGATTGCCGAGCAGAACCTCAATCTCTACCTGGCCGCGGTGCTGGAGGCGACCCTGCTGCCGCCACCGCCGCCGCAACCGGCCTGGCGCGCACTGATGGACCAGTTGGCCGCCGACGGGGTCAAGGCTTATCGCGGCGTGGTGCGGGAGAACCCCGACTTTGTCGAGTACTTCCGCCAGTCCACCCCGGAACAGGAGCTTGGCCGACTGCCGCTGGGCAGCCGCCCGGCCAAGCGGCGTGCCGGGGGGATCGAGAGCTTGCGGGCGATTCCATGGATTTTTGGCTGGACCCAGACCCGACTCATGCTGCCGGCCTGGCTCGGCTGGGAAACGGCGCTGAACAATGCCCTGGCTCGTGGCCAGGGTGAGCTGCTGGCGCAGATGCGCGAGCAGTGGCCGTTCTTCCGCACCCGCATCGACATGCTCGAAATGGTGCTGGCCAAGGCCGATGCGCAGATTGCCGAGGCCTACGACCAACGTCTAGTGCAACCGCAGCTGCTGCCATTGGGTGCGCACCTGCGCGACCTATTGTCGCAGTCATGCCAGGTGGTGCTGGGCCTGACCGGGCAGTCGGTGCTACTGGCGCACAGCCCCGAAACCCTGGAATTCATCCGCCTGCGCAACACCTACCTCGACCCCTTGCATCGTCTTCAGGCCGAGCTGCTGGCCCGCTCGCGCAACCGCGAAGCCGCTCTGGACAGCCCGTTGGAGCAGGCCCTGCTGGTCACCGTGGCGGGCATCGCGGCCGGTTTGCGCAATACCGGTTGAGGCGCTCAAGCCGTGCTTGCGGTCGGCAAACCATCAGTTGGCGACCCTGAACCCGAGGGCTGGTTGCGCCGAGCGCAACCGGGGCCTCGCCGGGCTGCGACGGACACTTTGCTGCGCCGTTGGGACGCTTGTCGGGGGGGCGGGGGCTGTGTATCTTGAGCAGCCTTTGGACCGATTTTGCGGTCTCGACCGATTTTCCGGAGTTGGCCTTGTGCGCCGAATCCGTTGATTTGCATAGAAAAATATGAGGAGCACAAGATGCGTGTAATTCTGCTGGGAGCTCCCGGGGCCGGTAAAGGTACTCAGGCAAAGTTCATCACCGAGAAGTTCGGCATTCCCCAGATCTCCACCGGCGACATGCTGCGTGCTGCCGTCAAGGCCGGCACCCCGCTGGGCCTGGAACTGAAGAAAGTCATGGATGCCGGCCAACTGGTCTCCGACGAGCTGATCATCAGCCTGGTCAAGGAGCGCATCGCCCAGCCGGACTGCGCCAACGGCTGCCTGTTCGACGGTTTCCCGCGCACCATCCCGCAAGCTGAAGCCATGGTCGCCGCCGGTGTCGACATCGACGCCGTGGTCGAAATCGCCGTGGACGACGAAGAGATCGTCGGCCGCATGGCGGGCCGCCGCGTACACCTGGCCTCGGGCCGCACCTACCACATTCAGTACAACCCGCCGAAAGTGGAAGGCAAGGACGACGTCACCGGCGAAGACCTGATCCAGCGCGACGACGACAAGGAAGAAACCGTGCGTCATCGCCTGTCGGTCTACCACAGCCAGACCAAGCCGCTGGTGGACTTCTACCAGAAGCTGTCGGCCGCCAACGCCGGCAAGCCGAAGTACAGCCACATCGAAGGCGTCGGCTCGGTCGAGTCGATCACCGCCAAGGTGCTGGCAGCCCTGAGCTGATCCATCACCCTGCGTCACGACGGCCCGCTTGCGGGCCGTTGTCGTTTATACTGCCGCTCTTTTTCCCCTGTCTCTTGGAAACCGCGTTCGATGACCACCTTGCTGGCCCTGGATACCGCCACCGAAGCCTGTTCCGTCGCCCTGCTGCATGACGGCAAGGTGACCAGCCATTACGAGGTGATCCCACGCCTGCACGCGCAGAAGCTGCTGCCGATGATCAAGCAGTTGCTGGCCGATGCCGGCGTGGCGCTGAGCGCCGTGGATGCCATCGCCTTTGGTCGCGGCCCGGGCGCCTTTACCGGTGTGCGGATCGCCATCGGTGTGGTCCAGGGCCTGGCCTTCGCCCTGCAGCGCCCGGTGCTGCCGATCTCCAACCTGGCCGCGCTGGCCCAGGGTGCGTTGCGCGAGCACGGCGTGCAGCAGGTCGCCGCTTCTATCGATGCGCGCATGGACGAGGTGTACTGGGGCTGTTACCGGGCGGAGCAGGGCGAGATGCGCCTGGTCGGCCAGGAAGTGGTGGTGGCACCAGAGCGCGTCAGCTTGCCTGAAGGCCTGGCCGGCGAGTGGTTTGGTGCCGGTACTGGCTGGAGCCTGGCCGAGCGCCTGGCGGTGCAGGCCAGCGCCAGCGATGCCGCCGCACTGCCCAATGCCCTGGATATCCTCACCCTGGCCAGCCATGCCTGGGCCCGTGGTGAAGCGGTCGCCGCCGAGCAGGCGCAACCGGTGTATCTGCGCGATAATGTCGCTACGCCCAAGGCACGCTGAGGTCGTTCGTCGGCTATCGCCGTTCACGATAAAACCTTTTGCTCGAACTGTGGTCCAGTTATCGTTCGGGCATTAGCGATGGATCTCTGATGCTGCTAAATTGCCATCATTGATCCTGAGTGCCCACGCCATGCGTATCGACGGCTTCTCCTCGCAGAGTTACCCCATCAAGCGCCCGCCGCGCAAAGCGCCGGTGCGTGACGAAGCGATCGATGACGCCGAGATCATCGAAGAGCCCGAACAGCAGGCCAGCCGTGCCAACCGCCGCAGCGCCAACCTGCCGGCCCGCCAGCAGGACCTGATCTTCCCCCGCGCCCGTGACCGGCGTACCTCCACGGCACTGGCCAGCTACCTGACCACCGCGGGCTTCACCGACTGGGATATGGAAGTGCTGGGGCTGGACCTGTACATTTGACGGATGATTCCGTCCCCCCAGCCCTACTTTCTCGGTTGCCCCTCCTGGAGCGAAAACGCCTGGCGTGAGTATCTCTATCCCGCTGATGCACGCACGGCTGAGTTCCTCGGCTTGTACAGCCAGGTCTTCAATGCCGTGGAAGGCAACACCACTTTCTATGCCCGGCCAGCGCCAGCGACGGTAGAGCGCTGGGCGCAGATCATGCCGGCGGGTTTTCGCTTCACGGCCAAGTTTCCGGGTGATGTCAGCCATGCCGGGGACCTGCGCGCGCAACTTGATTCGGCGATCGACTTCACCCGATTGATGGCGCCGTTGGGGCAGCGCGTGTCCCCCTACTGGCTGCAGTTGCCGGCGCAGTTCGGGCCCTCGCGCATGGGTGAGCTGGCCTATTTTCTGGATGAGGTTGGCGTGCCGGTTGCCGTTGAGGTGCGCAACGATGCGTTCTTCGCCCGTGGAGACGAAGAACGCCAGCTCAATCGGCTGTTGCACGAGCGGGGTGTCGAACGCATCTGCCTGGACCCGCGAGCGCTGTTCAGCTGCACATCGCGTGAGCCCGGGGTGCTGCATGCGCAGTCCAAGAAGCCCAAGGTGCCGCCGCGCCCGTGTGCGTTCAGCCAGCATCCGCAGGTGCGCTTTATCGGTCACCCTGAGCTTGCGGCCAACGAAACCTTCCTTACCCCCTGGGTCGACAAGGTGGCGGTGTGGATCGAGGAGGGCCGTAGCCCCTATGTATTTCTGCACACCGCCGACAACCGGATGGCGGCAGCGCTTGCCCAGCATTTCCACCAGCGCCTGATGGCCCGCCTGCCCGGGCTGGCCGCGTTACCGGAATTGCCGCGCGCGCCCGAGGTCGAACAGCTAGGGCTACTCTGACGACACTTTCTTCATCTGCCGGAGGTTGAACCATGGATGTGCAAACCCTGCGAGCCGAAGCCTTCAAGGCGCTGCATGAACGCGATGGCACATTCGTCATCCCCAACCCCTGGGATGCGGGTTCGGCCAGGATGTTGGCGGCCCTTGGCTTCGAAGCACTGGCCACTACCAGTGCGGGGCTGGCGTTCAGCCTGGGGCGCCCGGATGCCGAAGGCGCCCTAAGCCTTGAGGAAACCCTAGGCAATGCCCAGGCCATCGTGGATGCCACGCCGCTGCCGGTGGCGGCAGACCTGGAAAACGGCTTTGGCGATTTGCCCGAGGACTGTGCGCAGACGATCCTGCGCGCCGCCGCAACCGGCCTGGTTGGCGGTTCGATCGAAGATGCCAGTGGCCGCAGCGAGGCGCCGATCTACGACTTCGACCTGTCCGTGGCGCGAGTGCGCGCTGCCGTGGAAGCTGCTCGCCAACTGCCATTTCCGTTCACGCTCTGCGCCCGCGCCGAGAACCTGCTGCACGGCAAACTGGACCTGGACGACACCATCCGGCGCCTGCAGGACTATGCCGACGCCGGTGCCGATGTGTTGTATGCGCCTGGGCTGCGCAGCGTCGATGACATTCGCGCGGTGGTGCAGGCCGTGGCGCCCAAACCGGTAAACGTGCTGATGGGTATGCCGGGGGTGCCCCTTGGCGTCAATCAGTTGCAGGATCTGGGCGTGAAGCGCATCAGTGTCGGCTCGTCGCTGGCCCGCGCCGCACTGGGCGCCTTCCAGCGCGCGGCGTTGGAAATCCGTGAGCAGGGCACGTTCGGCTATGGCGACCAAGCGCTGCCATTTGCTCAGCTCAATGATCTGTTTCGCCGCTGAAAGCCTGCGTTCTCAGGCGTATGCGCGAACGTTGTTCAACACCACTGGGCGGGCCCAATGGGTATCGAACTCCAGGTCGTTCTGTTGCTTGGCCAGGGTGGGCTCGTCGAACGGCTCTGGCGCCGGGTCGAGCAGGTTCATCTCGAATTCGGCGATTGGCAGGAACAGTGGGCGAGGCGATGGCGCGGGGCCGGGCTCGGCAATCGGATGGCCTTGGCTCATGACCACCGGGCGCAGCCAGCTGTTGCTGATGTCGAGGTCGCGTTGCTGGGTGATCAGCTCGGCGGTGCTGAAGGGTTCGGGCGCCGGTTCCAGCAGGTTGGCCTCGAGCTCCGCCTTGGGCAGGAACAGCGGCTCGGGAGGGGTGATTTCGGTGTCATGCACCGGCAGGGCGCGCTGGGCGTCGATCAAGGCCAAGGCCCTGGCGCCGCCGATAGGTTCGCCACTCTCTTTGTCGTACTGCACCAGCGCCTGGCTGACGCTGTCGATTTCCCCTTGCGGCTGCTCGGCCATGGCCCGGGCGAAGAAGTCCTGCCACAGGTGGCTGACGCCGCCCAGTGCCTGGGAGTTCTGTCGACCGTAGTTGCCGACAGGCGACAGGTAGGTCAAGCCGATGGGGAGAGTGTCTGACATGGCAGTCGCGCGCGTTGTGCTCTGGCAGAATAGCGGATACTGCGTGTATCGGCTGAGGCCGGGGTTTCATTAATTAATTTCGAGTGCGGGATCCGATGGTAGAGCAAGAGCTGGGCACAGGTATCAGGATCGAGGCACTGACCCCCGAATTCCAGGCGCAGGCGTTGGCATGGGCCGAACGCCTGGGCTTGCCGCTGGCCGACGAGGCGGCCGGGTTTGCCGTGCAGGTCGGTGCCGATGGCCTGCAGATCCAGCAACTGGGCCCGCAGGCGCCTGGGCCTGTGCGGGTGGATTTCGTCGAGGGACAGGCGGCGCATCGGCGCCTGTTCGGTGGTGGCAGCGGGCAGATGATCGCCAAGGCGGTGGGTATCGCCCAGGGCGTGCGGCCGCAGGTGCTCGATGCCACTGCGGGGTTGGGCAAGGATGCGTTCGTGCTGGCCAGCCTGGGCTGCCAGATGACCTTGATCGAGCGTCAGCCGTTGATCGCGGCGTTGCTGGAAGACGGCCTGGCGCGGGCGCGGGGGGACCTTGAGGTGGGGGCGATCGTCGAGCGCATGCGGCTGCTGACGGGCAATGCCATCGAGCGCATGCGTGGGTGGGAAGGGGAGGCGCCCCAGGTGATCTACCTTGATCCGATGTTCCCGCATCGGGACAAGAGCGCGCTGGTTAAGAAGGAAATGCGGGTGTTCCGGCCGTTGGTCGGTGATGACCTGGATGCGCCGGCGTTGCTCGAGGCGGCGTTGGCGTTGGCTTCGCACCGGGTGGTGGTCAAGCGGCCGCGCAAGGCGCCGATTATCGATGGGCCGAAGCCGAGCCATAGCCTTGAGGGGAAGTCGAGTCGGTACGATATTTACCCGAAGAAGGCATTGAAGGTTTGAGTTGAGAAGGTTGGTTTTGCAAGTTGGGGGATTTGGTAGGCGTCCCTTTCAAGGGCTCGGGGAGGCTGGCAGGTGTTCGGCGAGGTTTTTCAGCGCCTAGCAGATCGAGCGCCGCCCGCGCGGCGCATCGCTGGCAAGCCAGCTCCCACATTTGTTTCGGGCCAATTATGCCTGTAATGGTACCGCTGTCCGCCTTGGTGCATGTCTCAAGTCAGGCGGGGCGCCAGTAGTGCCCACCTCAATATCGAGCCGAACCAACAAGGCGTACAGCGATGAAACAACAGGAGTAACTGGCCCGAAACAGATGTGGGAGCTGGCTTGCCAGCGATGCGCCGCGCGGGCGGCGCTCGATCTCATAGGCGCTGCAAGGCTTTCGGCGAACACCTGGCGGCCTTCACGCAAAAGCCAAAGCTCGAAGGCCCAGCCACTATCAAACCAATACCCGCGAACTCGCCACCGCAACCACCGCCAGCCCAATCGCCAGATTGACCCCCACCATCCGCCGAATCCGCCCCAGAACCCCAGCCCCCGCCGCCCAATCCTCAGCCTGCACTGCCGTGCGCAATTCAGGCAGCAGCAACGACTGGATCCGCATGAACAAAGCAAACATCACGATCCCGCCGCCGATCATCACCTGAACGTACCGCGGCGCGGTCTCGAACCCGGCAAAGCGCAGGTGAATCATGCCCACCCCGCTGATCGCCAAAATCGCCACCGCCAGCCAGACCCATCTGAAGAACCGCTGGAAAACTTCCACCCACAAACGCAGCCGCGCCGGCCCCTCCAGGGCTGCAACCGTGGCCGGGCGCAGGATCAGCCAGGCGAAGAACATGCCGCCGACCCAGACCAGGGCGGCAAGGACATGCAGGGTGTAGGGCAGGGCAAAGGCGAGCATCAGGATCTCCATGCGGCACAAAGGGCGATAGCGGGGTATGATAGCCGGCCCATGCGAAACACTGAAAATATATCCAGCCCTCCGGGCGCCTGCAGACCATGATCAGCAACGAACTCAAAGCCACCATTCAGGGCGCCTACTCGCGTTTCCTCGAAGCCAAAAGCCTCAAGCCACGCTATGGCCAGCGCCTGATGATCGCCGAAGTGGCCAAGGTGCTCGGCGACATCGCCTGCGACGACGAAGGGCGCCGTGCCGGCGAGCCCGCCGTGGTGGCGGTCGAGGCGGGTACCGGTACCGGCAAGACCGTCGCTTACGCCCTTGCCGCGATCCCGGCCGCCAAGGCCGCCGGCAAGCGCCTGGTGATCGCTACCGCGACCGTGGCGCTGCAGGAACAGATCGTGCTCAAGGACCTGCCCGACCTGATGCGCAACAGCGGGCTGAACTTCAGCTTCGCCCTGGCCAAAGGCCGTGGCCGCTACCTGTGCCTGTCCAAACTCGACATCCTGCTGCAGGAAGGCCACGCCCAGTCGGCCACCGCCCAGCTATTCGAAGAGGAAGGCTTCCACATCGAAGTCGACGAGCGCAGCCAGAAGCTGTTCAACAGCATGATCGAGAAGCTCGCCGGCAACCGCTGGGACGGTGATCGCGACAGCTGGTCGGAAGCCGTCGAGGACCAGGACTGGGCGCGCCTGACCACCGACCACAGCCAGTGCACCGGCCGCCATTGCCCGAACTTCCAGCAGTGCGTGTTCTACAAGGCGCGCGAAGGCATGGGCAAGGTCGATGTGATCGTCACCAACCATGACATGGTCCTCGCCGACCTCGCGCTGGGCGGCGGCGCGGTACTGCCCGACCCGCGCGACACCATGTACGTGTTCGACGAAGGCCATCACCTGCCGGACAAGGCCATCGGCCACTTCGCCCACTATTCGCGCCTGCGCTCCACCGCCGACTGGCTGGAGCAGACGGCCAAGAACCTCACCAAGCTGTTGGCCCAGCACCCGCTGCCGGGCGACCTGGGGCGCTACATCGAGCAGGTGCCGGAGTTGGCCCGTGAGGTGCGTACCCAGCAGCAGTTCATGTTCACCCTGTGCGAGCAGGTTGCCGATTTCCGCACCGGTGAAGACATGGAAGGCCGCGACCGCCCGCGCTACCGCTTCGAAGGCGGCGTGGTGCCCGAGCAGATCCGCGAAGTCGGCATCGAGCTGAAAAAAGGCTTCGCCCGCCTCACCGACCTGTTCACCCGCCTGGCCGACCTGCTCAAGGAAGGCATGGACGGCGAGAACAACATCGGCATTGCCAGCCACCAGGCCGAGGAGTGGTACCCGCTGTTCGGCAGCCTGGTGACCCGTGCCCAGGGCAACTGGGAGTTGTGGACCGCGTTCACCGCCGAAGACCCGGAAGACAACCCGCCCATGGCGCGTTGGTTGACCCTGGCCGAAACTGGCGCGCTGTTCGATATCGAGGTCAATGCCAGCCCGATTCTGGCCGCCGAGATGCTGCGTAAAAGCCTGTGGAACGTCGCCCATGGCGCCCTGGTGACTTCGGCGACCTTGACCGCGCTGGGCAAGTTCGACCGCTTCCGCATGCGCTCGGGGCTGCCGCGCGACGCGGTGCAGTGCGTGGTGCCCAGCCCGTTCGTGCATGGCGATGCCGGTCTGTTGCGGGTGCCCGACCTGGGCGCCGACCCGCGCGATGCCACGGCGCACACTGCATCGATCATCCGTGAACTGCCGAACATCGTCGAAGGTGCGCGGGGCGCGCTGGTGCTGTTCTCGTCGCGTAAACAGATGCAGGACGTATTCGATGGCCTGGACCGCGACTGGCGCAAGCTGGTGCTGATCCAGGGCAACCTGTCCAAGCAGGAAACCCTCAACAAGCACAAGGCGCGGGTCGACGATGGCCAACACAGTGTGTTGTTCGGCCTGGCCAGTTTCGCCGAAGGTGTCGACCTGCCGGGCGCTTACTGCGAGCACGTGGTCATCGCCAAGATCCCGTTCTCGGTGCCGGATGACCCGGTCGAGGCCGCGTTGTCCGAATGGATTGAGGCCCGCGGCGGCAACCCGTTCATGGAAATCGCCGTGCCTGACGCTTCGCTGAAGCTGATCCAGGCCTGCGGCCGGCTGCTGCGGACCGAACAGGACCGCGGCGTCATCACCTTGCTCGAC
This sequence comes from Pseudomonas sp. TWI923, assembly GCF_039673365.1. Taxonomy (NCBI): domain Bacteria; kingdom Pseudomonadati; phylum Pseudomonadota; class Gammaproteobacteria; order Pseudomonadales; family Pseudomonadaceae; genus Pseudomonas; species Pseudomonas sp. TWI923. The sequence continues at coordinate 86,820 of NZ_JBDJLM010000006.1, forward strand.
CGGCGCCTGGTCACCCAGCGCTACGGCAAGGCTATTCTCAATGCGCTGCCGCCATTTCGACGGGAAATCGGCTGACTGCCGGAGCAAGACGCTTCCTTTGTTGTCCATACTCGATCGTGAGCCCATGACGGGCTCAGAAGGAGAGCCACCGCCCTATGATCCGCCGTACCCTGCCTGTGATGTTCTCCCTGTTGTTCAGTGCGCCGCTGCTGGCCGGGCAACAGACACTGTTCAGCTTCGTGCGCCCTGCCGCGGTGGTCAACGTGACCACCCAGGACGCTGCGATGCCGCAGTACAACGCGGAGCAGACCGCCGAAGGCGAGGTGTTGCGGCGGGTGGTGTTCAATCCGGTGGCGCAACCGACCTTGCGCCTGGCACCGCCCAGCGGCGCCTGGGACTGGTCGGCCGGGCAGGCCCTGACCCTGCGCCTGCAAAGCGGCATGGACTGGGCGCTGACCGTCGACGTGGCGGTGCAGAGCAGCGATGGGCGCACCCTCACCAGCCGTATCGACTTGCCGGCAGGGCCGGCGCAGACGGTGATGATCCCCCTCAAGGCCAGCTCGCCGCTCAGCCAGGGCATGCGCGCCGGCCCGCCGATGCCATGGGCCCATGAAGGCCAGCGCCTGCTGCTGACCAGCAGTGCAGGCGAGGTGGACCTCAAGCAAGTCACCTCGGTCAGCCTGAGCATCCCCAGCCCCAAAGTGGCGCAGAGCCTGTTGATCGAGAAGGTCGGCCTGCAGGACGACGACCAGGCGTTCAAAGCCGCCTACAGCGAGCTGATCGACGGCTATGGCCAGTCCACCCGTGGGCGCTGGCCGGAAAAGATCGTCAGCGACGACCAGCTCAAGGCTGCCGACAGCCGCGAGCAGGCGCAGCTGAAAAGCTGGTTGGGCGAGCGCGACAAGCTCGGCCTGGACGCCTATGGCGGCCTGCTGGCGGGGCCAGCCTTCGAGGCCAAGGGCTTCTTCCGTACGGAAAAACGCGACGGGCGTTGGTACCTGGTGACGCCCGACGGGCACCCGTTCTATTCCCTGGGGGTCAATGCCGTCGCCGCCGATGGCGGGCGCACTTACGTCGCCGGTCGCGAAAGCATGTTCAAGGCACTACCGGCTGATGGCGAGGCACTGGCGGCGTTCTATGGCGAAGGCAACAACGATGATGGCAACACCTCGTCCCAGGGGCGCCAGTTCAAGCAGGGGCGCTGGTTCGATTTCTATGCGGCCAACCTGCAGCGTACCTACGGCAAACCCTGCTCGGCGTCGCCCGAACCGGCCTGCCCGCCTCTGGCCCTGGACCTGCCGCGCTGGCAGGCGCACACCCTCGACCGCCTGCAGGCCTGGGGCTTCAATACCCTGGGCAACTGGAGCGACCCAGGCTTTGCCCAGGCCAAGCGCATGCCGTACACGCTGCCACTTTCGATCGTCGGCGACTACGCCAGCATCAGCACCGGGATGGACTGGTGGGGGCGCATGCCTGACCCGTTCGACCCGCGTTTCGCCATGGCCACCGAGCGCGCCGTGGCCATCGCCGCCCGTGACCACCGCGACGACCCATGGCTGATCGGCTACTTCGCCGACAACGAACTGGCCTGGGCCGCACCCGGTGACGACCCGAAGGCCCGCTATGGATTGGCCTACGGCACCCTGCGCCTGACCACCGATGTACCGGCCAAGCGCGCCTTCCTCAAGCAGCTGCGCGACAAGTACCGCAACCAGGAGGGGCTGTCGAAAGCCTGGGGCATCGAGCTGAGCGCCTGGGAGCTGATGGAAGACCCCGGCTTCGAGGCACCGCTGCCTGACCCCGCACACCCGGAAATCGAGCGCGACTACCAGTACTTCCAGCAGGTGTTCGCCCAGACCTACTTCAAGACCATCGCCGACTCACTGAAATGGCATGCCCCCAATCACCTGCTGTTGGGTGGTCGCTTCGCCGTGAGCACGCCGGAGGCGGTCAAGGCCTGCGCCGAGTTCTGCGACGTGCTCAGCTTCAACTTCTATACCCTCAAGCCCGAAGACGGTTATGACTTCGCCAGGCTGGCCGAGCTGGACAAGCCGGTGCTGATTTCGGAATTCCAGTTCGGCTCCCGCGACCGTGGCCCGTTCTGGCCCGGCCCGCTGGAAGTAGCCCGCGAAGAGGACCGTGGTCCGGCCTACGGCAACTTCCTCAAGGCGGCCCTGGCCCAGCCGATGATCGTTGGCGCCCATTGGTTCCAGTACCTCGACCAACCAGCCAGCGGGCGTCTGCTCGATGGCGAAAATGGCCATCTGGGGCTGGTGGCCATCACCGATGTGGCCTATCCGGGCTTTGTCGAGGCGGTGCGCCGCAGCAACCTGCAAGCCGTTGGTCAGTTGCGCAAGGCCCTCGACAAACCCGCGCAGTGACCGCCCTGCGCGCCTCGAATATCAGTTTTTCCTTGCGACCACCCGGCCACATTCAGTAGGCAAAACGGCCAACTACTGAAACAATGCACGCCTTTTTCAGCAAGGTCGTACGGAGAACAGGCGGGTGCAGATTCAGGGCCACTATGAGCTGAAGTTCGAGGCGGTGCGTGAAGCCTTCGCCGCGTTGTTCGAGGATCCCCAGGAGCGTGGTGCGGCGCTGTGCATCCAGGTCGGCGGCGAGACCGTGGTCGACCTGTGGGCCGGCAGTGCCGACAAGGACGGCCGCGAGGCCTGGCACAGCGACACCATCGCCAACCTGTTTTCCTGCACCAAGACCTTCACCGCCGTCACCGCCCTGCAACTGGTGGGCGAGGGCAAGCTGGCTCTGGATGTGCCGGTTGCGCGCTACTGGCCGGAATTCGCCCAGGCCGGCAAGGAGCAGGTCACCCTGCGCCAGCTGCTCAGCCACCGCGCCGGCCTGCCGGCCATTCGTGAACTGTTGCCGGCCGAGGCCCTGTACGACTGGCAGGCGATGGTCGACGCGCTGGCCGCCGAGGCCCCCTGGTGGGCCCCAGGCACCGAGCATGGTTATGCCGCGATCACCTATGGCTGGCTGATCGGTGAGCTGATCCGCCGCGCCGATGGTCGTGGGCCGGGCGAGTCGATTGTCGCGCGCACCGCCAGGCCGCTGGGCCTGGATTTCCATGTGGGCCTGGCGGACGAAGAATTCCACCGTGTGGCGCACATCGCCCGCGGCAAGGGTAACCCGGGCGATGCTGCGGCCCAGCGCCTGTTGCAGGTGACCATGCGCGAACCCGAAGCACTGTCGACCCGCGCTTTCACCAACCCGCCGGCGATCCTCACCAGCACCAACAAGCCGGAATGGCGGCGCATGCAGCAACCGGCGGCCAATGGCCACGGTAACGCACGCAGCCTGGCGGGGTTCTACGCCGGCCTGCTCGATGGCAGCCTGCTGGAGTCCGAACTGCTCGACGAGCTGACCCGCGAACACAGCCTCGGCCAGGATCGCACCCTGCTGACCCAGACCCGCTTTGGCCTGGGCTGCATGCTTGACCAGCCCCAGGTGGCCAACGCCACCTTCGGCCTCGGCGCCCGGGCTTTCGGGCATCCCGGGGCAGGTGGCTCGGTCGGCTTTGCCGACCCCGAACACGACGTAGCCTTCGGCTTCGTCACCAATACGCTGGGCCCGTACGTGCTGATGGACCCGCGCGCGCAAAAACTGGTACGTGTGCTTGCCGGCTGCCTTTGATCGGGTGGCGCGGGTATTGCCCCGGCCCTTTGACTATCCTCAGTGCCAACGCCTGAAAGGTGTGGGTAGAATTTCTTTCAATTTCATGGTGTATCGCTGATGTCTTCACATAAAACCTTAGCACTCGCGCTGTGCCTGACCATGACTGGCTGCGCCAGCCACTCGCAGGACAGTTCGAAAGACGGCGGCTTGAGCTGGTGGCCCTTCGGTTCGGATAAAGTCGCCGACAAGGAAGTGAAAGCGGCCGTGACCGAAAACGTCGCCAAGGCCGACGCCAAGTCCGAGAGCGGCAGCCGCTGGTGGTGGCCATTCGGTGGCGACGAGAAAACCACGCAAGCGGCGGCCGTGCCAAAGATCGACCAGAAGGCCACCCAGGCCTGGCTCGACCAGTACGAACCCAAGGTGCGCGAAGCCATCAAGGGCAGCAAGTTCGAGCTGGAGCGCCGTGAAGACCTGCTGGCGGTGACCATCCCGGTCGACGGCTCCTATAACCCGGACCGCCCGAACATGCTGCTGCCGGTGACCCTGAGCCCGATCACCCAGGTGGCCAAGGCCATCGAGGCCGACAGCAAGACCGCCATCCTCATCCTCGGCCATGGTGACAGCAGCGGTGCTACCGCCGCCACCCAGAAGCTGAGCCTCGAGCGTGCCGCTTCGGTGTCGGCGATTTTCCGTCTCAGCGGCCTGCAACGTGATCGCCTGATGCTCAAAGGCATGGGCTCGGTCATGCCGCGTGCCGCCAACGACAGCGCCCCGGGCCGTGCCCTGAACCGCCGTGTCGAACTGCTGCTGACCCCTAAGGACACCATGGTCGCCCTGCTGGCCAAGTACCAGCAGGCAGCGCCTGCGCCAGCCGCAGCGCCGATGGTTGCGGTGCAGGACACCAAGGCACCGGCAGCCAAGGCCGTCGCCGCCAAACCGGCCGCCAAGCCTGCGGCGAAAAAACCAGCCGCCAAAGCCAAGGCCCCGGCCAAGGCCACTGCCGCTGCGAAAAAGAAAGCCGCTCCGGCCAAACCTGCCGCGAAGAAGGCCAGCACCGACAAGAAAGTCGCCGCCAACAGCCCTGCGAAGACCAACTGATCGTCAAGGAAACGCAGCCATGACCCAATCCCTGGCCGATATGCGCCGCGACTACACCCGTGATGGCCTGGCTGAAGCCCAGGCGCCGGGTGAGCCGTTCGCGCTGTTTCACCAATGGTTCGCCGATGCGGTGAAAACCGAGCAGCTGCCGGTGGAAGCCAACGCCATGACCCTGGCCACTGTCGATGCCGACGGTCGCCCGCATTGCCGGGTGCTGTTGCTCAAGGCCCTCGATGCACAGGGTTTCACCTTCTTCACCAACTACGAAAGCGCCAAGGGCCAGCACATCGCGGCCAGGCCGTTTGCGGCCATGACCTTTTTCTGGCCGGCGCTGGAGCGTCAGGTGCGGATCGAGGGGCGGGTGGAAAAGGTCACGGCCAAGGAATCGGACGATTACTTCCAGGTGCGCCCGCTGGGCAGCCGCCTGGGGGCCTGGGCGTCGCCGCAGAGCCGAGTGATCGCTGATCGCGAGGAACTGGAGGGGCTGGTCAAGGCCACCGAGGCGCGTTTCTCCGATACTCAACCCCATTGCCCCGAGCACTGGGGTGGCTATCGCTTGCTGCCGGAGCGCATCGAGTTCTGGCAGGGACGCGCCAGCCGGTTGCATGATCGCCTGAACTATCGGCTGGTGGATGGCCAGTGGCAGCGTGAGCGCCTGGCACCTTAACTCTTGAACGCGGCGGCCTCGCGTTCCAGCCAGGCCGCCAGCGCATTGCGTTTGATCTTTTCTGCCCGCGCCCGCTCCAGCAACTGGAGCATGAATGCCTGCTTCGCCGGATCCGGCCCGGCCAGCGAAAGCGCCAGGTCACGGTCCATCCAACGCCTCATGCGTAGATACAGCCAGCCGTGGAAGTACAGGCCGGCGACAGTCGTCACCACGACGATGAAGTAATCCATGGCTATCCTTGGTCCAACCCGAGTGCCCCTTGCACAGCCGATGGTGGCTGTACCTGAGCTGAATGGGAACAAATTTATAACGTTTGCGCCGTGACACCTGTCAAGGCGAGGCGTCTAATGAGCACCTGAAACTTTTGGAGATTGTCCTCATGCGTAAATCCGTTTTGCTGGTGGCGAGCTTCACCACCATGGCGTTGTTGCTGGGCGGCTGCCAGTCGTCGCTGACCGGTGACAGCTACTCCCGTGATGAGGCCCGCCGCGTGCAGACCGTGCGCATGGGCACCATCGAATCGCTGCGTCCCGTGAAGATCGAAGGCACCAAGACGCCAATCGGTGGTGGTGCCGGCGCCATTGTCGGTGGTGTTGCCGGCAGCGCAGTTGGCGGTGGCCGTGGCAGCATCGTTGCTGCTGTGATCGGTGCCGTGGCCGGTGGCCTGGCCGGTTCCGCCGCCGAAGAAGGCCTGACCCGCACCCAGGGCGTCGAGATCACCGTGCGTGAAGACGACGGCAGCATGCGCGCCTATGTGCAGCAGGTGCAGCAGAACGAAATCTTCCGCGTCGGCGAGCGTGTGCGCATCATGACTGTCGATGGCACCAGCCGCGTCACGCACTGATCGCAAGACAAAACAAACCCCGACACGGCTTTGCCGGTCGGGGTTTGTTTTTGCCTGCTGGATTCAGCGGGCAGAGGATTTGCGGCTCGCCATGGCCGTGATCAGGTAACCGACCACGGCGGCGAAGAACGAACCGGTGAGGATGCCCATGCGGTCCATGCCCGCGTAGTCGCTGCTACCCGGTACGAAGGCCAGGGAGCCGACGAACAGGCTCATGGTGAAGCCGATGCCGCAGAGGATCGCCACCCCGAGCACCTGCCCCCAGTTGGCCTCGGCCGGCAGTGCGGCCAGGCGCAGCTTGACGGCAATCCAGGTCAGGCCGAACACCCCGACCGTCTTGCCGGCCAGCAGGCCGAGCGCGATGCCCATGGGGACCGGGTGGATAAAGCTTTCCAGGGTGACACCGGCCAGCGAAACGCCGGCGTTGGCAAAGGCGAACAGCGGCAGGATGGCGTAGGCGACCCAGGGCTGCAACGCGTGTTCCAGGCTCAGCAACGGCGAGGTTTCGGCGTGCTTGGTACGCAGCGGGATGCACAGTGCCAGGGCCACACCGGCAAGCGTGGCATGCACACCGCTCTTGAGCACGCAGACCCAGAGAATCAGGCCGATCACCAGGTAAGGGCCAAGCTTGATCACCCCCAGGCGATTCATGGCGAGCAATGCGATCAGGCAGGCGCCGGCCAGCATCAGCGACAGGCTGGACAGCGTGCCGGAATAGAACAGGGCGATGATGATGATCGCGCCCAGGTCGTCGATGATCGCCAGGGTCATCAGGAACAGCTTCAGCGACACCGGCACACGTTTGCCCAGCAACGCGAGCACGCCAAGCGCGAAGGCGATGTCGGTGGCGGTAGGGATCGCCCAACCGGCCACGGCAGCCGGGCTGTCGCGGTTGATGAACCAGTAGATCAGCGCTGGCACCAGCATGCCGCCGATGGCGGCAGTGGCGGGCAGGATCACCTGCGAAGGCTTGGACAGGTGGCCGTCGACCACCTCGCGCTTGACCTCAAGGCCAATGAGCAGGAAGAACAGCGCCATCAGGCCATCGTTGATCCAAAGCAGCAGTGGCTTGGCGATCTCGAGGGCGCCGACCTGGACGGCGACCGGTACTTCGAGCAGGCCGTTGTACAGATAGGAAAGCGGCGAATTGTTGATGATCAGGGCCAGCACGGCGGCGGCGATCAGCAGCAGGCCGCTGGCGGCTTCCAATTGGAAGAATCGAGCGAAGAGGCTACGCACGGGTGAGGACTCTCCAAATAGCTGGATTGAAACGGGCGTACACCCTAGCGTGTGGGGATATGCTTTAAAACAAAAATTATATTCGTTTTGGTTATAAGGTGTTGCGGGTACGACTGGGCAAGCCTAGACGGCAATGCGGAGCAGGGCAGGAAGGTAATTCTCAGGGAAGAGCCGGAAAAATCCGAGAGTGACCGCAGGCCTGTGCCGTCACCGCGACACAGGCCTGTCGAACGGTCAGTCTTTCAGGCCTAGCATGTCCCTTGCCACGGCTTCGGCGATGCGGATGCCGTCGACACCGGCAGACAGAATGCCGCCGGCGTAGCCCGCGCCTTCACCTGCTGGGAACAGACCCTTGAGGTTCAGGCTCTGGAAGCTGTCGTCACGGGTGATGCGCAACGGCGAGGAGGTGCGTGTTTCGATCCCGGTCAGCACCGCATCATGCAGGCTGTAGCCCTTGATCTGGCGCTCGAAGGCCGGCAGTGCCTCGCGGATGGCTTCGATGGCGAAGGCCGGCAGGCTTGCCGCCAGGTCACAGAGGGTGACGCCCGGCTTGTACGAAGGCTCGACGCTACCCAGCGCCGTGGACGCACGGCCGGCCACGAAGTCACCTACCAACTGTGCCGGTGCCTGGTAGTTGCTGCCGCCCATCACGTAGGCGTGGGATTCCAGGCGCTCCTGGAGTTCGATGCCGGCCAGCGGGCTGCCCGGGTAATCGCGCTCCGGGTCGATGCCGACCACCAGGCCCGAGTTGGCGTTGCGCTCGTTGCGCGAGTACTGGCTCATGCCGTTGGTGACCACGCGGCCCGGCTCGCTGGTGGCGGCGACCACGGTGCCGCCCGGGCACATGCAGAAGCTGTAGACCGAGCGACCGTTCTTGGCGTGGTACACCAGCTTGTAGTCGGCAGCACCCAGCTTCGGATGGCCGGCATATTTGCCCAGGCGCGCCTTGTCGATCAGCGACTGTGGGTGCTCGATGCGGAAACCGACCGAGAACGGCTTGGCCTCCATGAACACGCCTTTGGCGTGGAGCATGCGGAAAGTGTCGCGAGCGCTGTGGCCCAAGGCCAGGACCACATGGCGCGACAGCAACTGTTCGCCGTTTTGCAGGACCACGCCGGTCAGTTGCTCGCCATCGACCAGCAGGTCGGTGACTTTTTGCTCGAAGCGTACTTCGCCGCCCAGGCTGATAATCTCTTCGCGCATCTTCTCGACCATGCTGGTCAGGCGGAAGGTACCGATGTGCGGCTTGTTGATGTAGAGGATCTCTTCCGGCGCGCCGGCCTTGACGAACTCTTCCAGCACCTTGCGGCCATGGTGTTGCGGGTCCTTGATCTGGCTGTACAGCTTGCCGTCGGAGAAGGTCCCGGCGCCGCCTTCGCCGAACTGCACGTTGGACTCGGGGTTGAGCACGCTCTTGCGCCACAGGCCCCAGGTGTCCTTGGTGCGCTGGCGTACTTCCTTGCCGCGCTCGAGGACGATTGGCTTGAAGCCCATCTGTGCCAGCAAGAGGCCGGCGAAGATGCCGCACGGGCCGAAGCCGACCACCACCGGGCGTTCCTGCACTGCCGCTGTGGCGTGGCCGACGAACTTGTAGCTGACGTCTGGGGCGATGCTGATTTTCGGATCGTCGGCGAATACCCGCAGCAGTTCGTCTTCGTTGCTGGTTTCGAGGTCGATGGTGTAGATGAACAGCAGCTCGCTGTTCTTCTTGCGCGCATCGTAGCTGCGCTTGAACAGGGTGAAACCGAGCAGTTGCTCATCCGTGATGCCCAGGCGCTGGACGATGGCTGCGCGCAGCTCGTCGTCGGAGTGGTCCAGGGGCAGCTTGAGTTCGGTGATTCGTAGCATGGCAGGGTCCAGTATCCCGGCCATGGGCGGCCGGCGGCTTTACACAAACCGCCAAGTATAAGCTGTTCGCCGCCCCGACTGGCAGGATAAAAGCGCCCGGCGATCAGAGGTCGCGGGCACCGCCGTAGTAAGCGCAGCCCTTCAGGGTCTTGCCGTCGATGCGCAGTTCGGCCTTGAGGTGGCGGATCGCACCGGTGGCAACGTCGACGCAGCGTTGCGGCGCGACCCACAGCTCGACACGCTGGCCGTTGGCTTCACTGGACAGGCTCAGGCCGCCCCCGGGCAGCTCTTCTTCGAGGAACGGTAGCGGCAGCGGTTCCTGGCCGACGCGGTTGAGCACCATGCCTTTGCCGCTGGCCTTGATGTCCCAGTCCGGCTCGTGGCCGCCGGCGCGCAGGGTCAATTGCTTGAAGTTGGGGTCTTCGCAACCGCGGGCGGTGGGCTCCAGGCGGTACAGGCGGGTGACGTCGATCTGGCCGTCGCTGCCGGCCTGCTTGCTGCCGGTCAGGCGGCCGCGCAGGTCGCTGAACAGTTTGTCCTTGGAGTCTTTGGCCAGGTTGGCGGCTTCCTGCAGGATCGCGGTGCTGCCAGCGTCATTGATGACGAACTGACGGGCTTCGTTGCAGGGTTTGAACAGCAGGTGGCCGCCGCCGGCGCTGAGTTCGCCCTGCATGCGCGTGGTGCCGAGGTTCGGGTCGACCGGTTTTTCGGCCAGCACCTGGCAACCGGCGAACAGCGGCAGCATCGAAGCGAGCAGCAGGGAGGGGGTGAGGCGCATGGGGCGGGCTCCGGGAATCTTGGCGAAAGAGCTGGCCACGTTACTCAGGGTGCGTCGGGATCTCAAGCGCCAGGTCATTCACGTGTGCTTCTTCGCGGGTAAATCGCGACGGCGAACCGCCGCTCCCACAGGGGCCGTGCACTCCTCAGGGTTGCACAGTACCTGTGGGAGCGGCGGTTCGCCGTCGCGATTTACCCGCGAAGAAGCGCACGCATTACTTGCAGGCAGAAAAAAGGGCCCGAAGGCCCTTCGATCATTCAACCCCCGAGGTACGCGTCACGTACCTTAGGATCGGTCAGCAGCGCTTCACCGGTACCCTGCATCACCACCTTGCCGTTCTCCAGCACATAGGCGCGGTCGGCGATCTTCAGCGCCTGGTTGGCGTTCTGCTCCACCAGGAACACCGTCACGCCATCGCGGCGCAACTGTTCGATGATGTCGAAGATCTGCTGGATGATGATCGGCGCCAGGCCCAGCGAAGGCTCGTCGAGCAGCAGCAGCTTAGGCTTGCTCATCAGCGCACGGCCGATGGCCAGCATCTGCTGTTCGCCGCCGGACATGGTGCCGCCGCGCTGGATATAGCGCTCCTTCAGGCGCGGGAACAGCTGCAGGACTTTGTCCAGCTGCTCCTGGTAGTCGCCCTTGTCGGTGAAGAAACCGCCCATGGCCAGGTTTTCCTCGACGGTCAGGCGCGAGAACACGCGGCGGCCTTCCGGCACCACCGCGATGCTCTTGCGCATGATGTGCGAGGAGGGCTGGCCGACCAGCTCTTCACCCAGGTACTTGATGCTGCCGCTATGGGCCTGGGGCGAACCGCAGAGGGTCATCAGCAGCGTCGACTTGCCGGCGCCGTTGGCGCCGATCAGGGTGACGATTTCGCCCTGGTTGATCTCTACGTTGACGCTGTGCAGCGCCTGGATCTTGCCGTAGAAGGTGGAAACGTTCTCGAACTTCAGCATTTACGCCTCCCCCAGGTAGGCCTTGATCACATCAGGGTTGCCGCGAATCTCTTCCGGCGTGCCATCGGCCAGGGGCGTGCCCTGGTTGATAACCACGATGTGGTCGGAGATGCTCATCACCAGTTTCATGTCGTGCTCGATCAGCAGCACGGTCACGTTGTGGGATTCCCGCAGGTAGCTGATGAGCGCCTTGAGGTCTTCGGTTTCCTTGGGGTTCAGGCCGGCGGCCGGTTCGTCGAGCATGATGATCCGTGGCTGGGTCATCATGCAGCGGGCGATTTCCAGGCGCCGTTGCTGGCCATAGGCGAGGGTGCCGGCGGTACGGTTGGCGAACTCGGTCAGGTTGACCTTCTCCAGCCAGTACTGCGCGCGCTCCATGGCTTCCTTTTCGCTGCGGCGGAAGCTCGGGGTCTTGAACAGGCCGGCGAAGAAGTTGGTGTTGAGGTGGCGGTGCTGGGCAATCAGCAGGTTCTCCAGCGCGGTCATTTCCTTGAACAGGCGCACGTTCTGGAAGGTCCGCACCACGCCCTTGCGGGCGATCTGATGGCCGGCCAGACCCTGGATAGGCTGGCCGTCGAGCAGGATGGTGCCGCCGCTGGGTTTGTAGAAACCGGTCAGGCAGTTGAACACGGTGGTTTTGCCGGCGCCGTTCGGGCCGATCAATGCCACCACCTGTTTCTCCTTGACGGTCAGGCCTACGCCGTTGACCGCCAACAAGCCGCCGAAGCGCATGCTCAGGCCGCTGACTTGCAGAATTTCGCGGCTCATCGAGGCAGCTCCAGGTGAGGACGTTGCATGGGCAGCAGGCCCTGCGGACGCCAGATCATCATCAACACCATCAGCGCACCGAACATCAGCATCCGGTATTCGCTGAACTCACGCATCATCTCCGGCAGCAGGATCATCACGATGGCCGCGAGAATCACGCCCAACTGCGAACCCATGCCACCCAGCACGACGATGGCGAGGATGATCGCCGACTCGATGAAGGTGAACGACTCCGGTGTCACCAGCCCTTGGCGGGCGGCGAAGAAGCTGCCGGCGAAACCGGCGAAGCAGGCACCCAGGGTGAATGCCGAGAGCTTGATCACGGTGGGGTTCAGGCCCAGCGCACGGCAGGCGATCTCGTCTTCACGCAGCGCTTCCCAGGCACGGCCGATCGGCATGCGCAGCAGGCGGTTGATGACGAACAGCGCCAGCAGGGCCAGCAGCAGGGCGACCAGGTAGAGGAAGATGACCTTGTTGATCGAGTTGTATTCCAGCCCGAAGAATTCGTGGAAGGTCTGCATCCCCTCGGCAGCCTTGCGTTCGAAGGTCAGGCCGAAGAACTCGGGCTTGGGAATGTTGCTGATGCCGTTGGGGCCGCCGGTCCAGTCGGTGAGGTTACGCAGGAACAGGCGAATGATCTCGCCGAAGCCCAGTGTGACGATCGCCAGGTAGTCGCCACGCAGGCGCAGCACCGGGAAACCGAGCAGGAAGCCGAAGGTGGCGGCCATCAGGCCGGCGATCGGCAGGCACACCCAGAAGCTCCAGCCCAGGTAGTGCGAGAGCATCGCATAGCTGTAGGCGCCGACGGCGTAGAAACCCACATAACCCAGGTCGAGCAGGCCAGCCAGGCCGACCACGATGTTCAGGCCCAGGCCCAGCAACACGTAGATCAGGATCAGGGTGGCGATGTCGACCGCGCCGCGCGAGCCGAAGAACGGCCAGATCAGCGCCGCCACGATCAGCCCCATGATGATCCAGCGCTGGGTTTTCGGCAGGGTGAGGAAGTTGCTCACCGACGGTGGCACCAGCTTGCGGTCCGAGCGGCGGCCCATCACCGCACTCCACTGCTTGTCGAACAGCACGCGCAGGAACATCAGCACCGAGCACGCGGCAATGATGCTGATGGTGAACGAGCCCTGGCTGTGAACGATCAGGCTGATGCCATCGATGCTGAGTTTCAGGCCCAGTACCGGGAAGGCCACGGCCCAGACCAGCAAGGCGCTGAAGAACGCCTGTTTGAGATTTCTGTTCATACTTTTTCAACCTCCGGGCGGCCCAGGATGCCGGTCGGCCGGAACAGCAGGACAAGAACCAAAAGACCGAAAGCCACCACGTCCTTGTACTGGTCGCCGAAGATGTCGGCGCCGAACGCTTCGGCCACGCCCAGCACCAGCCCGCCGAGCATGGCGCCCGGAATGCTGCCGATGCCGCCCAGTACCGCCGCGGTGAAGGCCTTCAGGCCCACCAGGAAACCGGCGTTGGGGTTGATCACCCCGTACTGCATGCTCAGCAGCACGGCCGCCACCGCCGCCAGCGCGGCACCGATGACGAAGGTCAGGGCGATGATGTTGTTGGTGTTGATGCCCAGCAGGTTGGCCATCTTGATGTCCTCGGCGCAGGCGCGGCAGGCGCGGCCCAGGCGGGAACGGGAGATGAACAGGGTCAGGCAGGTCATGGCCACCAGGGTGACCACGAACACCAGGATCTGCATGTAGCTGATCAGGACTTCTTCCGCGCCGCCCGGCCCGAAGGAGAGGCTCCCGGGGATCAGGTTGGGGATGGATTTGTCCTTGGAGTCCTGGGACAGCAACACGGTGTTCTGCAGGAAGATCGACATGCCGATGGCGGAGATCAGCGGGATCAGCCGGTTGCTGTTGCGCAGCGGCCGGTAGGCGACCCGTTCGATGCTGTAGCCGTAGGCACTGGTGACGCAGATGGTGGCGACGAAGGCCACGGTCATCAGGATCGGCAGCGAATGGATACCCATCATGGCCAGCCCGGCAAGGGCGATGAAGGCCACGTAGGAACCGATCATGTACACCTCGCCGTGGGCGAAGTTGATCATGCCGATGATGCCGTACACCATCGTGTAACCGATGGCGATCAGGGCATAGGTACTGCCGATGGTCAGTCCGTTAACCAGTTGTTGTAGGAAATGGTAGATCTCAGGCATTACAGCGCTCCTAAAAACCTGATTTGCATTTCACTGGTGGGGGATGACCCCGGCCCATGTTCTCGTGGTCTTCGCCACGTGATCTTTTGCGGGCACTGCCAGGAAACCGCGGGTGACGGTTTTAAGATTTTCAGGTGGACCGGCCCCCGGATCGCGGGAATCAGGCCCATAGAACCTCGTAAAACAAAGCCCACTGCTCGCACAGTGGGCTTCTCGGTCAGCTATTAGTCACGCAGTTACTGAGGAGAGACTTCGGTCTTCGGCTTGCCGAAGTGCCATTCGTACACCACGAACTTGAAGTCTTTCAGGTCGCCTTTCTCGTCGTAGGACAGCTCGCCGGTCGGGGTCTTGAACTTGCCGGCGTGGATGGCGGCAGCCACCTTGTCGGTGTCTTCGGACTTGGCGGCCTTGATGCCTTCGGCAATCAGCTCGACGGCCGAGTAGGCCGGGAATACGAACGGGCCGCTCGGGTCCTTGCCGTCAGCCTTGATGGCGTCGACGATGGCCTTGTTCGCCGGGTCCTGGTCGAAGGACTTCGGCAGGGTCACCAGCAGGCCTTCGGAGGCGTTCTGGGCGATCTGCGAGATGGAGTCGTTACCCACGCCTTCCGGGCCCATGAACTTGGCTTTCAGGCCCTTTTCCTGTGCCTGGCGCAGGATCAGGCCCAGCTCTGGGTGGTAGCCGCCGTAGTAGACGAAGTCGACGTTGTTCTGCTTGAGCTTCTGGATGATCGAGGAGAAGTCTTTGTCACCGGCGTTCAGGCCTTCGAAGACGGCAACCTTGGTGCCTTTCTTCTCGAGGGTCTGCTTGACCGCGGTGGCGATGCCTTCACCGTACTGCTGCTTGTCGTGCAGTACCGCGACCACTTTCGGTTTGACGTGGTCGGCGATGTAGTTGCCGGCGGCCGGGCCCTGGGCGCTGTCCAGGCCGATGGTGCGGAAGATCAGCTTGTAGCCACGGGCGGTGATTTCCGGGGAGGTGGCGGCCGGGGTGATCATGATCACGCCTTCGTCTTCGTAGATGTCGGACGCAGGCTGGGTGGAGCTGGAGCACAGGTGGCCGATCACGAACTTGACGCCGTCGTTGACCACTTTGTTGGCGACTGCAACGGCCTGTTTAGGGTCGCACGCGTCGTCGTATTCCTTGGCTTCGAGCATCTTGCCATCGACGCCGCCCTTGGCGTTGATGTCCTTGATGGCCTGTTTGGCGCCGATGAACTGCATGTCGCCGTATTGGGTGACCGGACCGGTCTTGGGGCCGGCGATACCAATCTTGATGGTATCGGCGGCAAACGAATGGCTGGCAACCCCGGCCAGAACCATTGCGGCGAACAGCTTGGAAATCTTGATCATAGTGCTCCACTCATTCTGTTGTAATTCTTATAGTCCTGGAGGCCAGGCCTACAGACCGGGCGGGATTTGCGGCTGGCTACGCCTAACCGCAACCCCACCTTCCCCCGGAACATGTCCCGGAACTGTACCGGTACAGTGTAGAGCGCTGCCCGAGCGCTTGAAAAGCGGGCGAAAAGCGTCTGTTTCCGGGGGTGTCGCCTGATCGACATAAAGATACAGAAAAGCGCCATCACTTTTGCCTGCACTCTCGGCCCGCCCCACAAGTTCGCGCCGAATCGACCAAATTACGTATTTGAAACCGGGTTTTTCTGCAAAAATGCCGGCCTTTTTTCTTGGCCGATTTATGCGCAGGTAAACCCATGACTGATCAAGTAAGCACCCTCTATGCCAAATTGCTCGGCGAGACCGCTGCCATCGAGTGGAAAGCCCTGGAACGTTTCTGGGCCAAGGGTGACCTGATTTGGGTCGACCCCAGCCTCGACCTGATCGTCGTTGCCGAGGCAATGGCCGAGAATCGCAGCGAGATCTTCGCCAAGTGGCGCAGTGATGGCACTGTGGCGGCGCTGTCCGCGGAGCAGGCGCTCGACCTGCAAACCCGCGATCCAGAGATCTGGGCGGTGGTCGTTTCGCCGTTCATCGTGATTCAGGAAAAGAAAGCGGAATAAGCACGCGCTTTTTTAGTGCGCAAAATCGCACAGACGCCTCGCGATGGTGCGCGTTGACGCTCACGTAAGGTGGAAGTAAGTAACAGTGGCGGGATGATTCGGCGGGGCGGTAACAGTTTACGGCATGCGTAAATGGGACTGCTTCGCAGGCTTTGCCAGCTCGTACAGTAACAGTGCTCTATTCAAGGCATGTGCGGTCGCTGTGGGAGCGGGTTTACCCGCGAAGCACGCAACGCGGTGTCTGGCACCAGCTTCGCTGGTGTTCGCGGGTAAACCCGCTCCCACATGTACTGCACGACAGCTGTATGAGCGCCCCGGCAAGGCCGCTCACACAGTTGGACAGTTGCTCCCACAGAGGCCTGCAAAAAGACTCTGCAGGCCCATGGGAAGTGGGCGCCCCGCGGGTAATCAGTAGTCCACGCGCCCGGTATGGGTGTTCAACGAGATCACGCGGGTCTTGCCGATGCGGTGACGGTAGATCTCGCGCAGGTACTTCACCGCCTTCTTCACGCATTCGCGCGACAGGCGGATATCGTTGATCGAAACGAACCGGCTCTTGTCGTTGATCAGCTCGCGGTACTTCTTCTCGTACATCGGCTTGATCGCGTACCAGTTGGTGTCGAGGATCTTCGCCGGGTTCTCGAACTCGTTGAGCAGGTCGTCGATGCGGTCCTCGTCGAAGTGCTCGCTGGTGATGAACTCGAGGATGGCGTTGTCCATGGTGTCGTCGAAACGGTAGGGATTGCGCGCGAAGCAACGCTTGATGAACGCCACGATCAGGGTCAGGAAATCGTCCGACAGGCACGGGCTCTTGGCGATCAGCGTGGTCAGCGACAGGTTGGCCGAAGCACCGATCACCAGCGCATAGCGCTTGAGCGTGGTGTTGGGGAACAGGCTGTTGAGGTGGGTCTTGAGCCGGTTCAGGTCCATGTACGACAGCTTGTAGTCCTTGGGCAGGGAGACGATCGACACCACCGACGAGCAGTTCTTGAAGAAGTGCAGGTCGTGCAGCGCCGCGGCGTCATAGCCCGAGGCCTGGTATTGCTCCAGTGCCGCGCGATAACGGCTCGACTCGATCGGCAGCAGGCTGATGCCTTCGATGGCCTGGGTCTGCTTGTTGAAGTGCGGCAGGTCGATGGAGCGGAAGAACAGGTCGTCGATATCCAGCCGCGGCTGTTCGCGCTCGAATACCTTGAACTTTTCCGACCCGGCCGGGGGGATTTCCGGCACCACCGATTCGGCGTAGGCGATGGCCACGGGGCCGGCCAGGCTCATGAACAGGTCGTTGGCATCCAGGCGGATGGTTTCGCCGATGTCGATGCCGGCGCGGCGGAAGTAGTTCTGGTCGTAGTCGGTGGTCACCGCCTGCGCCGTGAGGATGTTGAAGATCTGCTGGGAGATGTACTGGTTGGCGTGTTTCTCCATGGCGTTGACGTCGATGTTCTGGATCGTGCCGTCATCGCTTTCTTCGGCGTAGCGCATGATGTCGTTGGAGATCAGCATCATCGCGTTCCACGGGCGGATGCGGCCCATGACGCTGGCTTCGCTGCTGTCTTCGTTATCGAAGTTGTACGAGAAGTCCCATTCTTCCGAAAGATATTTGCACAGCAGGCGCCCGGCGTTGATGTGCAGGGCCTCGGACATCTCGCTGCGGTGGTCGGAGGCGTTGGGCAGCACGCAGATGCCACTGGTGAAAATCGGCTCGAAGACGAACGAATGCCCGCTCTTGCCGTCGTTCTCGTCGGCCGGCTTGGTGTCGAAGGTCTTGTTCATGTACGAGTACTGCTGGGCCAGGCCGAATTCCGAGGCCATGCCCGAGCCGGTGCCGCCGCCGGCGCTGAAGATGTAGAAGTACAGGCGCGACTGGTTGGCCTTGATGCCACAGGAGTCGATCAGGTACGAGTGGATCAGCTTCCAGTCGGCGCTGGAGAAGCGCTGGGTATCCTTGTTGAGGATGATCTTGGCCAGGTACTGGCCGAGGATCGGCGCGTTACCGGCGCCACCGGCATGCACCTCGGACAGGTCCATGATCTTCATCTTGCTGTAGTCGCGCAGGAAACCGCCGCGCTCGCCCTTGCGCGAGAAGCGGATGCGCCCGGCGATGTCCTTGTCCAGGTCGCCCAGCATCACCAGTGGCTCGACCAGAAATACCGGTTTCACGCCTTTGTTCTGTACCAGGCGCAGGTTCTGGCGGATCCAGCGCGCGGGGCTGTAACCGCCTTCGCCCTTGTGGCGATCCTCGTTGTTGAATTCATTGAGGAAGAAGGTGCGGGCGTTGTACACAAGCTCCGCCACGTCCAGCGCAATGTTCGAGCCGCAACGGCCCAGGCCGATCAGGCACACCGACGGGAACTGCTGTTCGAGGCGCAGTTGGTCTTCGTCTTCCACGTGCAGGTTGCGCGGGAATACCAGGTCGCGCAGGCCGTCGAGGTTGTCGAGGATGCGCTGGATGTCCTGTTCGGTGAAGTAGAGGTACTGCTGCGCCGGTGTGCTGCGCGCCGCCGGCAGGTCTCGAGCACCGCTTGCGGTCAGCGAAGCGGGAAGGAGCGTCGACTCGGGGACCGCATTGGCAGAAGTGTTCGTAGAGGTCATAGTGCGCCGTTTGCCTGGGAGTGTGGGCTTCCCGGTGAAGCATGTCATAACGCTATCACGGAGAAATATCGCGACTTTATCAGTGCGTCTTTTTCTTGTGCGATCGGGGATTTCCCTAGCCCCTACATGGTTTTTTGCGAATCGCACCTGCACTGCATCGTCCGTTCGTCACGCTTCTTTAATCTTCTGTCTGGAGTTGCTCATGAGTAGTGCGTTGCCTTCGCTGGGTTTTGCCGGGATTGGCCTGATGGGTCTGCCGATGTGTCGTCGCCTGTTGGCGGCCGGCTATCCGTTGACAGTGTGGAACCGTAGCCCGGACAAATGCGCCGAGCTGGTGGCTGCGGGTGCTCGCCTGGCCGCCAGCCCTGCCGAGCTGTGCCAGGGCACCGATGTGGTGCTGTTGTGCCTGGCCGACACTGCGGTGGTGCGCGACGTGGTGTTCGGTGAGCAGGGCGTCGCCAAGGGTGGGCGCAGCGGTCAGTTGCTGGTGGACTTCTCCAGCCTTGAGCCCACCGCCACGCGGGAGATGGCCGCGGAGCTGGCGGCCCTGTGCGGCATGGCCTGGCTGGATGCACCGGTGTCCGGCGGCACTCCAGGCGCCGAGGCCGGCACCCTGGCGATCATGGTCGGTGGCGAGGCGGATGACCTGGAGCGCGTTCGCCCGGTGTTGCTGACCCTCGGTCAGCGGGTGACGCACATGGGTGGGGTAGGGGCAGGGCAGGTGACCAAGGCGTGCAACCAGATGATCGTCGCCTGCAATGCGCTGGTGATCGCCGAGGTCGTGGCGCTGGCCGAACAGTCAGGGGTGGATGCGCGGCTGATCGCCGAAGCCCTGGCCGGTGGTTTCGCCGATTCGAAACCCTTGCAGATCCTTGCACCGCAAATGGCCGAGAGCCGTTTCGAACCGATCAAGTGGCATGTGCGCACCCTGCTCAAGGACCTGGATACCGCCGTTGGATTCTCCCGCGAGCAGGGCTCGGCGACGCCGCTCAGTGGCCTCGCCGCGCAATTGATGCGTTTGCATGGAAGCCAGGGTTATCTGCAAAAAGATCCGGCGACCCTGGTAGAGCTGTATCGCAACAAGGGCTGAGTGCGCGGGCCTGGCGATCGAGCCGTTCGAGCACCGGGCGCAGCTCGGCCAGGGGGATCGGGCGGCTGAGCAGGTAGCCCTGCAGGAAGTCGCAGCCATGGGCGGCGAGGAACGCGCGCTGCTCTGGCGTCTCGACGCCCTCGGTCACCACCTCCAGGTGCAGGGTATGCGCCATCATGATGATCGCCTGGACGATTTCGCGGTCTTTCTGGTTGCCCGGTACGTCCTGAACGAATGATCGATCGATCTTCAGCACGTCCAGCGGCAGGCGCTTGAGGTAGGCCAGCGATGAATAACCCGTGCCGAAATCGTCGATCGACAGGGCCACGCCCTGGGCGCGGATGCGCTTGAGCAGGTTGACAGTGTGCTGGATGTCGCCCATCAGGGCATTTTCGGTGACCTCCAGCTCCAGTTGACGGGCGGCCAGGCCGGCCTGGAACAACGCCAGTTCGACTTCGGTGGCGAGCTCTTCGCGGCCGAGGGTGAGTGCCGAGCAGTTCACCGTTACCTTGAGTTCGTCATGGCCCTGGCGACCGAGCTGGGCCAGGTCGGCGCAGGCCCGGCGCAGCACCCACAGGTCCAGCTCGGCGATCAGCCCGTTGGCCTCGGCAATACCGATGAACCGGTCGGGGCCGAGCAGGCCATGTTGCGGGTGCTGCCAGCGCACCAGGGCTTCGAGCTTGGCCACCCGGCCGCTGCGCAGGTCGAAGATCGGCTGGTAGTGCACGCACAACCCGCGTTCTTCGAACAGTGCCACGCGCAGTTCCTCTTCCAGTTGCAGCTCCAGGGTGGCGCGGGTCTTCAGGCCATTGCTGAAGAAGTTCAGGCTGTTGCGCCCGCAGCCTTTGGACTGGTAAAGCGCAAGGTCGGCGTTCTTCAGCAACTCCTCGGTGCTCAGGCCATCGTCGGGGAAGATGCTGATGCCGATACTGGTGGTCATGACCATGCGCCGGCCCGCCAGGTCGATCGGCTCCTTCATGCGCAACATGATGCGCTGCGCCAGGTGACGGGCTTCGTCGCGGTTGTTGAGTGCGGTGACGATGCAGAATTCGTCGCCGCCGAAGCGCGCCACCAGGTCGTGACCACGGGTCGCGGCCTTGATGTGCCCGGCGATCACTTTGAGCAGTTCGTCGCCGGCGGCATGGCCGAGGCTGTCGTTGATGCGCTTGAAGTGGTCGATGTCGAGGAACATCACCGCGAGCATGCTTTCACTGGCGGCATGCTCGGCCAGGCGTTCGGCGAACACCTGGTTGAAACCACGGCGGTTGACCAGGTTGGTCAACGCGTCATAGTGCGCGGCCTGCTGCAGTGACGCGCGGGCCTGGTCGAGCTGGCTGAGCAGCAGGTTCACCCGGCGCAGGTCGTGCTCCTTGCTTTGCAGCTTCTTGTCGGACAGTGCTGCGCTGATGCTGCTGCCGCTGATCAGCAGGGTTATGAAGGCGATGGTCAGTGCCAGTTGCAGGCTGTTGTCGCTGGTGGGCAGGCGCAGGGCGGTCTCGCTGGGGATCACCAGGGTCATGGCGGCCATGCCGGTGAAGTGGGTCACGACAATGCCGCCGGCCATCAGCAGGCTGGCGCCATATTTCATCAGCAGGTGCAAGGTGCCACTGCCGTGGCGGAAGTGCCGGGCCATCAGCAGGGCGACCAGGCTGGTGGCCACGGCGATGGCGATCGATGCCAGCAGCAGGGCTGTCTGGTAGTGTTGCTGGGCACTGGTCTGCAGGGCGGCCATGCCGACGTAGTGCATGGTGCTGATACCGATGCCGATGAACAGCGCGGTCTGCAAAAAGTGATGCGGGCGCATTTGCGCACGCTCGAGGCCGTTCATTGCCAGCCATGCGGCAAGCAGCGCGATCAGCAGGGACAGGCCCGTCAGGGCCGCGTCGTAGTGAATGTCCAGCGGTGCCTGGAAGGCCAGCATGCTGATGAAGTGCATCGCCCAGATACCACCGGCCAGGCAGCAGGCGCCCAGTATTCGCCATTGCCTGCGGGCCAGGCGGTCCTCGCAATGGCTTTGCCGCTCGGCCATGTCCAGGGTGGCGAAACAGGCGGCACTGGCCACGGCAAAGGCTAACAGCACCAGGTAGGGGTTGTGTTGGCAGTCGAGGATGATCTGCCCGGTCGTCGGTAATCCCGAGAACAATTGCAGTCCCAGCCACTCCATTGCAGGCCTCTTCGTCGAGTGCTCTCCGGTCCCCACGACGCGCGGCTGGAGACTGTTCCTGCTGGAGTATAGGAAGCTGTATTTAAGCCTTCCTGATTAATGGCACTTTGATCTCTACCATTTGGATATGAAGGTGATAGCTGGAAGATCTAAATAGATAACGAAGGCTGAAACGATCGCGGGGCAAGTCGCATCGGCGCACCGCCGCTCCCACGTGGGAGCGGCGGTGCGCCGATGCGACTTGCCCCGCGGTGACCTCTATGGAGTTCAGCCGGCGACCAGTACCCGGATGGCCTCCAGGCGCAAGGCAGCCTTGTTCAGCGCGGCCATGCCGTCTTCGCGCTGCTGGCGCAGGGCGTCGATTTCGCTGTCGCGCACGCTCGGGTTGACGGCCTTGAGCGCTGTCAGGCGCGCCAGCTCTTCGTCAGCCTCGGCGGCCAGACGTTGCTGTGCCTGGGCAACCCGCTCCTCATGGACCGGAATGACCTTGGCTTCACCCGCGCTGATGCGCTTGGCCAGGACATCGCGCTGGGCCTGGACGAACTTGTTGGCGCTGGCCTTGGGCACGCTTTCAAGCTGGTCGTTGAGGGTTTCGAAGGCCACGCGCGGGGCCAGGTCGTTGCCATTGGCGTCGAGCAGGCAGCGCAGCGCCGCCGGTGGCAGGTAGCGGCCCATCTGCAGGCTGCGCGGGGCGACCACTTCGCTGACGTAGAGCAGCTCGAGCAGCACGGTGCCGGGCTTGAGCGCCTTGTTCTTGATCAGCGCCACGGCGGTGTTGCCCATCGAGCCGGACAGCACCAGGTCCATGCCGCCCTGCACCATCGGATGCTCCCAGGTGAGGAACTGCATGTCCTCGCGCGACAGCGCCTGGGCGCGGTCGTAGGTGATGGTCACGCCCTCGTCGTCGCCCAGTGGGAAGCTGGCGTCGAGCATTTTCTCGCTCGGCTTGAGCACCAGGGCGTTCTCGGAATGGTCTTCGCTGTCGATGCCGAAGGCGTCGAACAGGGTTTCCATGTAGATCGGCAGGGCGAACTGGTCGTCCTGCTCGAGGATCGCCTCGACCAGCGCCTGGCCTTCGCCGGCACCGCCGGAGTTGAGCTCCAGCAGACGGTCGCGGCCGGTGTGCAGCTCGGCTTCCAGGCGCTCGCGCTCGGCGCGGGCTTCGCCGACCAGCTTGGTCCAGCCCTTGTCGTCGCCACCGGCCAGTTGCGCCAGCAGGCGCGGGCCGAACTGGTGCTGCAGGGCGTTGCCGGTCGGGCAGGTGTTGAGGAAGGCGTTGAGGCCTTCGTGGTACCACTGGAACAGGCGCTCTTGCGGGCTGTCCTGCAGGTACGGGATGTGCAGTTCGATGGTGTGCTTCTGGCCGATCCGGTCGAGGCGGCCGATGCGTTGCTCGAGCAGGTCCGGGTGCGCCGGCAGGTCGAACATCACCAGGTGGTGGGCGAACTGGAAGTTGCGGCCTTCACTGCCGATCTCGGAGCAGATCAGCACCTGGGCGCCGAACTCTTCGTCGGCGAAGTAGGCGGCGGCGCGGTCGCGCTCGAGGATGCTCATGCCTTCGTGGAAAACCGTGGCCGGGATGCCGGAGCGCACGCGCAGGGCGTCTTCCAGGTCCATGGCGGTTTCGGCGTGGGCGCAGATCACCAGGACCTTGGTGCGCTTGAGCATCTTCAGGGTGTCGATCAACCAGTCGACGCGCGGGTCGAAGCGCCACCAGCGCTCGTCGTCGCCGGCCTCGCCCTGGGCCTGGAAGGCCACTTCCGGGTACAGCTCGGCACGCTCGCCGGATGGCAGCGCGGCATACGGCTCGGGGTTGGCCAGCGGGTAGGGGTGCAACTGGCGCTCGGGGAAACCCTGGATCGCCGCGCGGGTGTTGCGGAACAGTACGCGGCCGGTGCCGTGGCGGTCGAGCAGCTCGCGGATCAGGCGCGCGCTGGCCTGGCTGTCGCCATCGGTAACGGCGGCCAGCAGGGCTTCACCCTCGGCCCCCAGGAAACCCTGGATGGTGGCATGGGCTTTCGGCGACAGGCGGCCTTCGTCAAGCAGCTCCTGCACTGCCTCCGCCACCGGGCGATAGTTTTCGCTCTCGGCGCGGAACGCGGCCAGGTCGTGGAAACGGTTGGGGTCGAGCAGGCGCAGGCGGGCGAAGTGGCTGTCCTGGCCGAGTTGTTCAGGGGTGGCGGTAAGCAGCAGCACGGCCGGGACGACCTCGGCCAGTTGCTCGACCAGGGCATATTCGGCGCTGGCCTGTTCTTCGTGCCAGACCAGGTGGTGAGCCTCGTCGACCACCATCAGGTCCCAACCGGCGGCGAACAGCGCGTCCTGGGCCTTTTCATCGTCGACCAGCCATTCCAGGGCGACCAGCGCCAGTTGGGCGTCTTCGAACGGGTTGGTGGCATCGCTTTCGATGAAGCGCTCGGCGTCGAACAGTGCGACCTGCAGGTTGAAGCGGCGGCGCATTTCCACCAGCCACTGGTGCTGGAGGTTCTCCGGTACCAGGATCAGCACCCGGTTGGCGCGGCCGGACAACAGCTGGCGGTGGATCACCAGGCCCGCTTCGATGGTCTTGCCCAGGCCTACTTCGTCGGCCAGCAGCACGCGCGGGGCGATACGGTCAGCCACTTCGCGGGCGATGTGCAACTGGTGGGCGATGGGTTGGGCGCGCACGCCGCCCAGGCCCCACAGCGACGACAGCATCTGTTTGCTGGTGTGCTGCAGGGTGTTGTAGCGCAGGGAGAACCACGACAGCGGGTCGATCTGGCCGGCGAACAGGCGGTCACTGGCCAGGCGGAACTGGATGAAATTCGACAGCTGTGTCTCGGGCAGCACATGTGCCTGGTTCTGGGCGTCGATGCCGTGATAGATCAGCAGGCCGTCGATGACCTCGACTTCGCGCACGGTCAGCTTCCAGCCTTCGAAGTGGATGATCTGGTCGCCTGGCGAGAAGCGCACGCGGGTCAGCGGCGCGTTGCGTAGCGAGTACTGGCGGGTTTCCCCCGTCGCCGGGTAGAGCACGGTCAACAAGCGACCATCCTCGGCCAGGATGGTCCCAAGTCCGAGCTCTGCTTCGCTGTCGCTGATCCAGCGTTGCCCCGGTTGATACTGCTGCGCCATACTGCCTGAACTCCCGCGATGAAAAAGCCGAGTATGTTAACGGATCGGCTGCGCCAGACCAATGAATGTGAAGAGTCTAGCGCTTTCATCGACGAACACCGTCCCGTCACGAGGGCCAAGCGCCAACATGGCTGCCAAGCACCGCTGGTTGAACCTCTCCCTGGCCATTGGCAGCTTCACGCTGCTGGCCGCCTGTGAACAGAAAACCTTCGAAGTATTGCCGCCGATTCCAGTCGAGCAGTTGGAAGTGCTGGGCGTGCAGACCCCGATCAAGAGCGTGCATTTCCATGACCGCGAGGGCGAAGGCCTGCTGGTGCTGAGCCGGGTCGACGGCCAGGCCAGCGACCCGGATACCGAGGAGGAGGTCGATAAGGTGGTGCTCAAGGCCACGCTGTATGGCCGTGCCGCCAGCGCCGAGGTGTTCAAGCTGCGCTGGCAGATCGAGCAGGAAACCACCTGCGCCGGTCTGGACCTGGATGTCGACTTCTATACCGATGTCAGTGACGTCAGCGACCTGAACAAGGACGGCGTCGCCGAAGTGACCGTGGCCAGCCACGCGTTCTGCGGTGGTGGCATCGACCCGCACGATATCGCCATCGAGATGCGCGAAGGCCAGGCGGTGTACAGCATTACCGGCCAGTCGCTGATTACCCCGGCCGGAGAAGAACCCTTCGGCGGCGAGCGCGAAGACAGTGCCTCGCTGAAAAACGCCCCGCAGGTGCTGCGCGAGCATATGGACGCGGTCTGGCAGCAGGTCTACAAGCGGCCATGGAGCGAAACCAGCGCGCCACCGGACGACGACCCCGACGGCGACGATCAATAACAGCAGCCCCCAGGCCCGTGCGGCGTTGTGATGCGCCGCTCACCTTTGCCCACAGGCGTTCAAGGCGGCGTAGCGCCGGCCGACACAGTGGCTACAGGAGAACATTCCATGCTGCCGCCCATCATTCCGCTCAGCGCCGCCCCGGTGACCTCGCAACAGGACCCGGTCAAGCCGCCGCCGGCCATCCCGCCGGTGGTGCCGACACAACCGGCCGCCGGCGAAGGGGCCATCGACCTCAAGCATCATCGCGACCCGGCCGAGCGCGCCCTGCTGTTGCGCGAAGAACAACGGCGCCAGCAGCAACAGCGCAACCAGGGGGACGCAGAGCAGCTTGTGGTCGTGCCCGGCGAGGAACTCAACGCCGACAACACCGTGCCCGTGGCGCCGCTGGGCGAACGTACACGCCAGGGGCTGCTGGTGGACATCGAGGTCTGAAGCACACCCAGGTCTTTTGCTGCAAAACCTAGTCAGCGCTCATGCTTGCCTTCATCATGAGTGCCTCTGCTGCCCGTCGAGCCCGCCATGAGCCAAGACAACCTGATCGACTTCGGCGCTGAACGCGCCAAACGAATCCATGACCTCAAAGACAAGCGCCTGAACGACATGCGCCAGGCCTTCGAGCAGGCCATGCCGCTGGCCTCTGGGAAAAAGAAGAAGCCCAAGGGCAAACCCAAGAAGCGCTGAAACTTGATGCAGGTCAACCCTGCACCCGCCTCGCGTGCCCGGCCCCGGGCACCATTGACTCTGGTCAATTTCCCCTCGCCTGCCTTTGGTTACTGTGCACTCATCGGATGACGGCACACCAAGGGAGGGGTCGACATGTTCTTCGACAACGTGGTTATCGCCGGTGTGGTGACGGTCGGGCTGATGTTGGCCTTCTTTGCCGGTCTGGGCATTTTCATCTGGAAGGATGCGAACAAGCGCAAGCAGCGCTGATCCTTCCCGATTCACGAGCACGCAAGGCATTTAGGGCGACTTCGGTCGCCCATTTTTTTTGCCTCGGATTCTTGGCTCAATGGCCAACCTTCGTGTAGGAGCGGCCTTGTGTCGCGATCGGGGCGCGTAGCGGCCCCAAATTCTCGTCGGTGGCAAAGATCGCCGGGGCCGCTTTGCGGCCCGTTCGCGACACAAGGCCGCTCCTACAGGGGCGAGCAATCCATCTAGATGATTAGCTAGCTAATTAATCGTCTGCGCTTTATCCTTCCCCCAGTTGTCTATCGTTCTTCTCATACCGTCTGCTCCCGCAAGGTCCGATTCGTGCCCATCACCTTCCAGGCCCTGTTTGCCCCCAGCAGCCTCGCGCTCAAGTTCGCCATCAAGACCCTGCTTGGCGGTGGCCTGGCGTTGTGGCTGGCGATGCGCTGGGGCCTGGAGCAGCCGGCCTGGGCGTTGATGACTGCGTTCATCGTCGCCCAGCCGCTGTCGGGGATGGTGATCCAGAAGGGCCTGGCACGGTTGGCCGGCACGCTGGTCGGTACCTTCATGTCGGTGGTGTTCATCGGCATGTTCGCCCAGACGCCCTGGCTGTTCCTGCTGACGCTGGCGCTGTGGCTGGCCCTGTGTACCGCCGCTTCGACCCAGCTGCGCAGCGCCTGGGCCTATGCCTTCGTGCTGGCCGGCTACACCGTGGCGATCATTGCGCTGCCGGCGATCGACCACCCGCTGCAGGTGTTCGACCAGGCGGTGGCGCGTTGTACCGAGATCTGCCTGGGCATCTGTTGCGCCACCGCCAGCAGTGCGCTGATCTGGCCCATGCGTGTCGAGCAGCAACTCGCAGGCCAGGCGCGGCAGGCCTGGCACAACGGGCTGCAGGCGGCCAGCGCCATGCTGGGCGGTGAGGATGAAGCGCGCAAAGGGCTGCTGGAAAGCCTCGGGCGCATCGTGGCGATCGACGCCCAGCGCGAGCATGCCTGGTTCGAAGGCAGCGTCGGTCGCCAGCGGGCCAAGGCGATCCAGGGGCTGAGCCAGAAGCTGATGGTGTTGCTGCGCATCTCGCGCTCGGTGCGCCGGCAGTGGCGCCAGCTCGATGAACTTGAGGCCGGACACCTGGCGCCATGGCTGGATGAGGTGCGCACGCTGCTGGCCAGCCCCGAACAGGCCAGCCTGCTGGTGTTGCGCCAACGGGTGTGGGATGCCGCCCAGGACACGCGGATCAGCTCCGCCGAGCATTACTGCCTGGCACGCCTGGCGTTGCTGCTGGACTACGCCATGGCGGCTACCCAGGCGCTCGCCGATGTGGAGCAGGGCCGGGCACCGAAAGAGCAGGTGCAAAGCCTGGCGGCGCACCGCGACCTGTCCCTGGCCCTGCTGTTCGGCTCGCGCAGTGCCCTGGCGTTCCTGGTGATGAGCAGTTTCTGGCTGGCCACCGCCTGGCCCTCGGCGCCGGGCGGGCTGGTGTTGACTTGTGTGGTCTGCAGCCTGTTCGCCAGCCGCGAGAACGGCGCGCAGATCGGCCTGAGCTTCTTGCGTGGGATCTTGCTGGCGGTGCCGGCGGCGTTCCTGGTCGGGCAGATCCTGCTGCCGCAGTGGAGCAGCTTCGCCATGCTCTGCCTGGGCATGGGCGTACCGCTGTTCCTTGGCGCATTGGGCATGGCCCATCCGCGCACCGGCGCTACCGCCACGTCCTATTGCCTGCACTTCATCGTGCTGGTGGCGCCGCTCAATGCCATGCATTTCGATGTGGCGAGCATGCTCAACAGTGCGCTGGCCATGCTGATAGGCGTGAGCGCCGCGGTACTGGCGTTCCGCCTGCTGGTGCTGCGTCACCCGGCCTGGCTGGGCCGGCGCTTGCGTGCGGCCACCCAGGCCGACCTGGTGCGCCTGACCCGGCGCGACCTGCGCGGTGCCGACAGTTGGTTTGGCGGGCGCATGGCCGACCGCCTGATGCAGCTGGCGCGGCATGCCAGCGAGTTGCCCCAGACCGAGCGCCAGCGTTGGGACGAGGGCCTGCACAGCCTGGATATCGGCGACGAACTGGTGCACCTGCGCATGTGCCTGGCCGTGGTCCAGGCGCCCTTGGCCAACGCCGAGCGCCAGTATCTGCAGGAGCTTGAGGCGGTACTGGCGAGCGGCCCGGCGCCGGGCCGTGGCGCGCGCCTGGATGCTGCCAGCGCACAATTCATCGAGGCCCTGCAGGGTCAACCGCCCAGCGATGCGCTGCGCCTGGCCGAGGGCGCGGTACTGCAGTTGCGCAAGAGCTGGGGCAAATGGTGCCGTTGGCAGGAGGACGCCCATGGGGCTGCGTGAATGGGCGCTGGGTGGCGTGCTGCTCAGCCCGTTTCTGATTTATGTAGTGCTTGCGCTGCTGCTGACCGGGCTGCTGCGCTTTGTTGTGCAGGCCACGCCGCTGGGGCGCTGGATCTGGCACGAGGCGCTGTTCGATACGGCATTGTTCGTTTGTGTCCTGTACCTGGTGGTGCGTTCGCTAGGTCCACTTTAAGGAGTAAGTTCATGCGTACAGCCGTACGTGCCCTGGTCACCTTGTGTGTGGTAATCCTCGCCGTCTTCGCAGGCTTCAAGCTCTGGCAGTACTACATGCTCACACCCTGGACCCGGGATGCCCGGGTGCGCGCCGATGTGGTGGTGATTGCCCCTGATGTGTCCGGTTGGGTGAGTGCGCTGAAGGTGCAGGATAACCAGCAGGTCAAGGCCGGTGACCTGCTGATGACCATCGACCGCGAGCGCTTCCAGGCTGCCTTCGACCAGGCCTCTGCGGTGGTCGAGACCCGTACCCAGCAAGTGCGCCTGCGTGAGCGCGAAGCGGCGCGCCGCACGGCCCTGGGGCCGGAAGCGATCAGCGCCGAGCTGCGCGAGAACGCCCAGATCAATGCGGCCGTTGCCCGGGGCGAGCTGCACGAGGCCGAGGCCCAGCTGAAGGTGGCGAAGATCAACCTGGCCCGCAGCGAAGTGCGCGCGCCGCGCAGCGGGCACATCACCAACCTGCGCCTGGCCCAGGGGAACTTCGTCACTACCGGGCAATCGGTGATGGCGCTGGTGGACGATGCCACTTTCTATATCCAGGCGTACTTCGAAGAGACCAAGCTGCCGCGCATTCGCGTCGGCGACCCGGTCAAGGTGTGGCTGATGGGGGCGGGTGAGGCGATGAACGGGCATGTGCAGAGCATCAGCCGCGGCATCACCGACCGCAACTCGACGCCTGACGGGCAATTGCTGCCGGAGGTGGAGCCGACCTTCAACTGGGTGAGGTTGGCGCAGCGTATCCCGGTGCGGATACAGCTGGACCAAATCCCCGAGGGGGTGAACCTGAGTGCAGGGATGACCGCAAGCGTGCAGGTGCGTGAGGATCAGGTCGAGCGGTAAACGCATCGGCAGCCATCGCGGGGCTGCTTGCATCAAGGCTGCTGCGCGGTCGCTGCCAGCACGATCTCGCGAATGCACACCTGCTGCGGCTGCTGGTACGCCCAGAGGATCGCGCCCGCCACATCCTCCGCTGCCAGCACCACGCCGCCCATGTCGTTGGCTTTCCATGCCTGGTAATCGCGCTTGATGCCCTCATCGGTGGTATGCCCGAGCAGCTCGGTTTCCACCGCGCCCGGGGCGATGGTCACCACCCGCACGTTGTGCGGCGCCAGTTCTTCGCGCAGGTTCTCCGACAGGCCATGTACGGCAAACTTGCTGCCGACATAGGCCACATGGTTGGGGAAGGTCTTGCGCCCGGCCACGGAGCTGACGTTGATCAAGGTGCCGTGCCGACGCTCACGCATGCCGCCGACCAGCGCATGCACGCCGTTGAGCAGGCCTTTGACGTTGATGTCGAACATGCGCTCCCACTGCTCCGGGTCCTGATCGTGCATTTGCCCCAGCAGCATCACCCCGGCATTGTTCACCAGCGCATCGGCTGGGCCATGCAGGGCTTCGGCCTCTTGTACGGCGGCAACCAGCGCCGCGCGGTCGCGGATATCCACGGCGCGGCACAGGCAGTTGGGCAGTGCCAGCGCCTGCAAGCGCTCCAGGCGCCGGGCGATCAGCAGCAGCGGGTGGCCGGCGGCAGCGAACAGGCGGGCAGTGGCCGCGCCGATGCCGGAACTGGCGCCGGTGATGATGATGAGGGGCTTGTGCATGATGGCCTCCGAGGCATAATCGTTTTCGATGGTCGAAATTCTAGGTAGTGCTGCAAACCTTGAAAAACGGCTTTTTTCTTTGGCTGGCATCGGTTTCAACTATGGATATTCGTCATCTCAAAGCGTTCATCGCGGTGTTCGAAGAGCGCAACATCACCATGGCCGCCCAGCGCCTGTGTGTGGCCCAGCCCACGCTGTCGGTGACCATTCGCCAGTTGGAGGAGGACCTGGGGGCCGAGCTGTTCGTGCGCCAGGCCCGTGGCGTCGAAGTCACCGAGCAGGCCCGTGCACTCTATGCCCAGGCCTGTCGCATGGTGGCCGAGGCCGACGCCCTGCGCCTGCGTTTTCGCCAGGGGCGTGAACAGGTGCCGCTGACGCTGGGGATCGAGGCGGATATCGCGCCGGCCCAGGTCGAGGCTTGTGTGCGCCTGGCCAACCAGGCGGTGGAGCGGCTGCAACTGACTTTGCTCGAAGGCTGCGCCGGCGATGCGCGGCTGGCCGACGAGGAGCAGCGCTGCGAGGATGAGTTGTTCCTGCCGCTGTGGGAGGAGGCTTTCGTGCTGGTGTCGGCCACCGGTAGCCAACCGGATGGGCGTTGGATCAGTTGCCCGCAGCACCCCTCTCACCAACGCCTGATGGCCGCTTATGGCGAAGGTGAGCAGGTGGGGCAGGCCGCTTCGCTGCAACAGGCACTGGCCATGGTGGCGGCCGGCCTGGGCACGGCGTGGCTGCCGCAGTCGTTGGCCGAGCGCCACCCTGGGGTGTATTGGCAGCCAGGCCCCGGGCTGGCGCTGCGCCGCCGGATCGGGCTGTGCCTGACCCGCGAGGCCCTGGCGCTGCCGGCACTGGCCAGCCTGCACCAGGCACTGGGTGGTAGTTAGAGAAACATACCGCCGGAAACTTCCAGGCGTTGCCCGGTGATCCAGCCGTTGCCGTCTTCGAGCAGCAAAGCGACGGCCGCGCCGATGTCGTCGGGCATTCCGACCCGCCCCAGGGCGGTGTTGCCCGCGATGAAGTCGTTGACCTGAGGGTTGTCGCGCACCACGCCACCGCCGAAATCGGTCTCGATGGCGCCCGGGGCAAGAATGTTGACGCGGATGCCGCGGGCACCCAGTTCCTTGGCCTGGTAGCGGGTCAGCACTTCCATCGCACCTTTCATCGCCGCATAGGCGGCATAGCCGGGAAGGGCGAAGCGGGTCAGGCCGGTGGAGATGTTGACGATGCGCCCGCCATCGGCGAGCAACGGCAGCAAGCGCTGGGTCAGGAAGAACGGGCCCTTGAGCTGGATATTCAGCAGCTGGTCGAACTGTGCTTCGCTGGTGTCGCTGAACGGGACGTTCAAGCCGATTCCGGCGTTGTTCACCAGAAAGTCCAGCTGCCGGCTGCCGAATTGCTGCTGCAGGGCGTCGCCCAAGCGCTCGACGAAGGCGGCGAAGCTCGAACTGTCACTGACATCCAGTTGCAGCATGGCGGCGCGTACACCGGCCGCTTGCAGAGTGGCGGCCACGGCCTGGGCCTCGTCGGCCTTGCTGTGGTAAGTGCCGATGATGTCGATGCCGCGGGCGGCCAGGTGTTGGGCAGTGTTGCGGCCCAGGCCGCGGCTGGCGCCAGTGATCAGGGCAATCTTGCGAGTCATGTCGGTTACCTCATGGGCGATGGCTGTTACGGACAGGTTATTGATCGGTCGATGGCTGTTAAATCCAGCGAAACCGGAAATACTGTTCGTCTTTTCAGGACAAATGAGGTGGCGGATGAACAAGCTGGAGCTCTTGCGCACATTCGTTCGGGTCAGCGAGCTGAGCAGCTTCACCCTGGCCGGCGACAGCCTGGGGCTGCCGCGTTCGACCGTCTCCGAGCAGGTGCGGGCGTTGGAGCAACTGCTCGGCACGCGCTTGTTCAACCGCACCACACGCCGGGTGCAGGCCACCCAGGATGGGGTGCTGCTGTACGAGCGCAGCAAGGACTTGCTGTCGGGGATGGACGAGATCGAGAGCCTGTTCCGCGCCGACGATGCCGAGCTTGCCGGCTGCCTGCGCATCGACTTGCCGACCATGATGGCGCGGCGGGTCATCGTGCCGGCATTGCCACAGTTCCTCGAGCGCTATCCACGGCTTGAAGTGGAGATCAGTTGTACCGACCGCCAGGTGGATCTGCTGCGCGAGGGCTTTGATTGCGTGATGCGCATCGGTGCCTTGAGCGACCTGGACGTGGTCGCCCGGCCGGTGGGGCAGTTGAGCATGCGCAACTGCGCCAGCCCCGCCTATCTCGAACGCCACGGCGTGCCGCGCAGGCTCGAAGACCTGGCGGGGCACCGGCTGGTCCACTACGTGCGCAGCCTTGGGGCGCGCAGCCAGGGCTTCGAGTACCTGCACGACGGCGAGCTGCGCTTCCAGGCCATGGCCGGAGTGGTTACGGTCAACAACGCCGAGGCCTATTCCGCCGCCTGCCTGGCGGGCCTCGGGCTGATCCAGGTGCCGGCGGTGGGTGTTGCCGAGCACCTGCAGCGTGGCGAGCTGGTCGCGTTGCTCGAGCAGTGGCAGGCACCGGCCATGCCGGTGTCGCTGCTGTATGCGCGGCAGCGCCATGTGCCGCGGCGGGTCCAGGCGTTCATGAATTGGCTGGCGGTGTTGCTGGCGTCGCAGGTTGATTCGCCGCCGGGCTGAAAATCCTTGGCATTTGCGGTAGGCTGGCATCCGCGCGTTGCCCGCCAGAGGCAACCGTTCCCGCCCGGCGTGCGTCACTTCCGAATTTTTTGTGAGGTTACGTCATGGCCATCAGTTCCCAGGACATCTGCAACGCCGCCGATCAGCTCAAGGGCTTCGTCGGTTACCACGGTAAGCGCGGCACCCATATCGTGCGCTTCTCTGAAGACGCCTTCGGCATGGACGTGGCCGACGACAGCATCACCCCTTGCAGTGAGTTCGTCTGGCGGCCCGAAGCCGAGCAGCGCATGGCCTTGTGCCGCGAGCGCCTGGCGTTGCTGCTCGAGCAGCATGTGGATGACCGGCTGAATATCGGCGAGCCGCTGCGCCTGTACCTGCGGCGCACCGACCTGCCGGAAATCGTTGCCGATCGGCGCCTGCGCTGAGCCCGCCTCAGCCGGCATCGTGGCGCTGCTCATGCCCTGCCAGCAGCGCCTCGAAGCCTTCACGGTCCACCGGGCGGCTCAGGTAGTAGCCCTGCACCTCATGGCAGCGGTCCTTGCCCAGCGCCTTGAGCTGCTGCTCGGTTTCCACGCCTTCGGCGGTGACGGTCAGGCCCATGGCCTTGCCCAGGTTGATGATCGCCTGGACCACGGCCCGGTCATTGCCGCTCTGGTTGTTCAGGCCGGCGATGAAGCGTTTGTCGATCTTGATGCTGTCGAAGGGGTAGGTGCGCAGGTAGCCCAGCGATGAGTAGCCGGTGCCGAAGTCGTCCATGTTCAGGCGCACGCCCAGCTCCTTGAGGGCGAGCATGGTGCCCAGGGCGCCTTCGATGTCGTTGAGCATGACGTTCTCGGTGATCTCCAGCTCCAGGCGCTGGGCCGGGAAACCGGTTTGCAGCAAGGCTTCGCGCACATCGGCCACCACGTCACTACGGGAGAACTGTGCCGGGGACAGGTTGACCGATACCAGCAGTTCGTCGGGCCAGTCGCGGGCGGCCAGGCAGGCTTCGCCAAGCACCCAGCGGCCAAGCGGGACGATCAGGTCGCTCTGTTCGGCCAAGGGGATGAAGGTGTCGGGGCCGAGCAGGCCTTCCTGGGGATGCTGCCAGCGCAGCAGCGCCTCGACCGAGACAATGCGCAGGTCGTCCAGGCGATAGCGTGGCTGGTAGTGCAACACGAATTCGTGCTGTTTGATGGCGCGTCGCAGGTCGTTCTCCAGTTGGCGACGGTACTGGATCTGCTGGTTCATTTCTGGCGAGAAGTAGCGCCAGGTGTTCTTGCCGTCGGCCTTGGCCTGGTACAGGGCTATGTCGGCGCAACGGATCAGCTCGCCGGCATCGAAGCCCTGGGCGCGCGTCTGGGCGATGCCCAGGCTGGCGCCGATGTGCAAGGGCTGGTCGTCGAACAGGATCGGTTGCTGCAGGCGCTCGATCAGGCGTGCGCAGAAGCGGTCGATTTCGTTGCGGTTGTCCAGGCCATGCAGCACTAGGACGAACTCGTCACCGCCCAGGCGGGCCACCAGGTCGTCATCGCGGGTGGCATCGCGCAAGCGCGCGGCGACTTCCTGCAGTACCGCATCACCAGCGGCATGGCCCAGGGAGTCGTTGATCAGCTTGAAACTGTCCAGGTCGAGCAGCAGCAGAGTCAGGGGAGGGCTGTCATTGCCACGCAGCAGGGCCTGCTCCAGGTGGCGCGAGAGCTTGTTGCGGTTGGCCAGGCCGGTGAGAGCGTCATGCATCGACAGGTGCTGGATGCGTGCATGGGCGGCGACTTCGTCGGTGATGTCGCTGGCGGTGCCGCGAAAGCCGGCGAGGCGGCCGTCGAACAGGATCGAGCGCGCCGAGATCCGGCAATAGCGGCTTTGCCCGTTGGGGTCGTAGTAGGTGCAGCGCAGGTTGGCCATTTGCTGCGGGTCGCTGTCGGTCTGGGTGTCGAGCCAGGGCAGCAGGGGGGTGGTGTCGCATGAAAGCAGTTGGTTGAGGGGCTGGCCGAGCCAGTCTTCGATGCGGTAGCCGGTGACATTGACGAAGCGTTGTGACAGATAAGTCAGGCGGTGATGTCGGTCGGTTTCCCAGATCCAGTCGGATGCGGCTTCGGCGACGGCGCGAAAACGCTGTTCGCTGGCTTCCAGTGCCTGGTTGCTCTGTTGCAGGCGCAACAGGCTCTGGTCGATGGCACGGGAGCTGTGCAAGGCGTGGCGGAACAGGTACAGCAGCACCACGCCCATCACCAGCAGCACGCCAAGCAGCGGTGGCAGGAAGGCCCAGAGCAACTGGCGGCCGGGTTGTGGGCTGTTCCAGGCCAGGTGATAGCCGGTGTCGGCAAGGTCGATGTGCGGCTTTTGACGGGCGCCTGCGATATTTTTCTCCAGGCGCATGCCGGCCAGGCCGGCGCCCTCGCCAAGCTGGGTGAGCTTGGCCTCGGTCAACTGGTCGATGAACAGCATCACCGGTGCCTGGCGCACGTCGCCTTCGAGCACGTCCTTGTCTGGGCGTACTGCGGCGGCGCTGAGCACCGCCGGCCAGCCGTTGAAGCGCACGAAACGGGTGATCTGTTCACGGGCCGGCGCTGCG
The DNA here is from genome assembly GCF_039673365.1 of Pseudomonas sp. TWI923. NCBI lineage: Bacteria > Pseudomonadati > Pseudomonadota > Gammaproteobacteria > Pseudomonadales > Pseudomonadaceae > Pseudomonas > Pseudomonas sp. TWI923. The sequence continues at coordinate 122,925 of NZ_JBDJLM010000006.1, forward strand.
CTGCGCGCTTGTGCGAGGATCGGCGCGAGCGGCGCGTCCAGGTAGGCGGTGGCGGGTGAGTCGGTGGGTTTGCCCTTGAACAGGGCGTAGGTGGTGCCGCCATCCTCGACCACGAACACTCCTTCGTAGCCGCTGGCGCTGTACAGCGATTCGCCGACGTTCTTCTCTTCATAGGCCCATTGCCAGTCGACTTTGCCGGCCAGGTGCTCGTAGGCGGCATCCCATACCGCGTAACTGGAGAGGAACTGGCGTGAGGCCAGCAGCCTTTGCTCCAGTGCCTGGGTGGCGTGGAAGCTGCTGCGCTCCTGCTCCTGGCGGTCCAGGGTGGCGGCAATGTTGAACAGGGCGCCAAGGGCTATCAGGCAGGCGAGGCCGAACAGGGCGCAGAAACCGCCGACCAGGCGGCGTACCTGCAGATGAGAGGTGAGGCGGGTGGCAGAGCGGTCGACATTCCTGTCCATGCGCGTTCGGCTCCTTGAACTGCAGCCTTCGCCCAGGGGCTGGAGGAAGGTTCAGTCAGGATAGGCCAGCCTGAGCGGCGTGACTTCGCCGCGGGCGAAATTGACCTGGTCGCGGCCCTGATGCTTGGCGGCGTAAAGCGCTTGGTCGGCTTCCTGCAGCCAGTGCTCGGGTGTGTGCAGGCCAGGGTGGAAGGCCGACAGGCCGATGCTCAGGCTGATGCGCAGGTCCGGAAGCTGCGGGTTGCGGTAGGCCGCGACCTGTTCGCGCAGGCGTTCCATGGCCTGGCAGGCCTGGGCCTGCTGAGCGCCGGGGAGGATCACGCAGAACTCGTCGCCACCATAGCGCCCGGCCTGGTCGTCGTCGCGCAGGTTGCGCGTGAGCGCCTCGCTGAGCTGGCGCAGCACGCAGTCGCCGACCACGTGGCCGTAGGTGTCGTTGATGGCCTTGAAGTGGTCGATGTCGATCAGGGCGATCACGGCAGGCAACTGTTGCTGCTGGCAGGCCTGGAACCTGAGCAGCAGCAGGTCCTTCCATGAGCCGTGGTTGAGCAGGCCGGTGAGGCTGTCGGTGCGGCTCAGGGCGCTGAGCCGGCGCTTGTGCTCGGCCAGCTTGATCGCCAGTTGGTAGCAGACCCAGCCCAATGCCAGCGGATAGAGGGTGAGCATCGGCAGGCAGGCCAGGACCTGCAAGGGGGTGGCCTGCGTCTGCAGGCCGGTGCCGAGCAGGGCGCTGGCCAGCACCATGCCGCCGGCCTGGGCCAGCAGGCCGCGCAGCAGCATGCGCTTGCCCCCGGCGGCGACGTTGTTCATGGTCATCATCGACAGGATGGTGACGCTGGGCAGGGGGTTGAACTGCATGGCTGCGGTCCAGAAGCCACCCATCATCGAGTCGAGCACAAGGTTGCGTTGTTCGGCCTGGTAGGGGGTGGCCGAGCGACGTGCCCACTGGTACGCCAGGTGCGGCCAGGCGATACCGTTGAACAGCAGCAAAGCCCAGGCCCAATGCGGTAACTGCAACGGCGCGACGGCGGCCATGACACTGAACAGGCCGATACCCAGACCGATGATGCGCGGCAGGTAGATACGCCTGACGAAAGAAAGTCCCTTACCGCTGCGGTTGTCGATCATGGTTGTGCTTCTTCTGATGAGCGCCGTTTATCGCATAAGTTGTATGAATATTGTTGAACAATCATTCATGGGCTAAGAATGGCCTTGCAAGCCAATTCACGGTTGATGCGACCCCCGTGGAGTAACATGAAGGCTTTCTTGCTGCTTGGAGTGTTCCTGCTCATGGCCCCCATGGCTTCATCGGCTGGCGAGCCAGCACCGCACCTGGACGGGCGCTTCCATAACCAGGCCGAACTGCCCAAGGACGGTGTGTGGAAGAAGCTGCGTATCGGGTTCAAGTACCTGTTGCTGCGCAAGCCGCCCGAGACTCGCCCGGCCACTGCACCAGGCCTGCAGCCCATGACCCGCCAGCAGGTGCTCGATGCTCCGGACCACAGCCTGTGGCGACTGGGCCACTCCACGGTGTTGCTCAAACTGCGTGGGCGCTTCTTCATTACCGACCCGGTGTTTGCCGAGCGCGCCTCACCTGTGCAGTGGGCCGGGCCCTTGCGCTTCCACGCGCCACCCCTGGCACTTGATGACTTGCCGGCGCTGACGGCGGTTATCCTTTCCCACGATCATTTCGATCATCTTGATGAAGATGCGATTCGCCGCCTTGCGCCACGCACCGAGCACTTCCTCGCACCGCTGGGCGTTGGCGACCTGCTGATCGAATGGGGCGTGCCGGCGGCCAAGGTGCGGCAGCTGGACTGGTGGCAGCAGGCCGAAATCGAAGGGGTACGTTTTGTCGCTACGCCTGCGCAGCACTTTTCCGGGCGCGGCCTGTTCGACAGCAACCGTCGGTTGTGGGCGTCCTGGGTGATGATCGATGAGGGGCTGCGGTTGTTCTTCAGCGGTGACACCGGGTATTTCGACGGTTTTCGTGAAATCGGTGAGCGTTATGGGCCGTTTGATCTGACGTTGATGGAAACGGGTGCCTACAACCTGGCCTGGCCCAATGTACACATGCAGCCCGAGCAGAGCCTGCAGGCGCACCTGGACCTACGAGGGCGCTGGTTGCTGCCGATTCACAATGGCACTTTCGACCTTTCCATCCATGCCTGGGAAGAGCCCTTCGAGCGCATCCTGGCATTGGCCAATGCCGCGCAGGTGCAACTGAGTACCCCGCAGATGGGCGAGCGGGTCAGCCTCGACTCGCCCCACGCCGGGCAGAACTGGTGGCGACCGCAGCCGTTGCGTCGGCAGGGCAAGTCTGCCCAGCGGGCGGTTGCTGCGCGCTAGCTAGTTTTCGTTTGCCGGCGGTTTCTCTTTCTTTAATAGCTGCGAGGGTGGCTTGCCGCTGTCGCTGCGTACCTGGGCATGGCTGATCAAGGCGAAGATGAAGCTGCCGCCGATAATGTTGCCGGCCAGGGTGGGCAGGGCGAAATCGAGCCAAAAGGTGCGCCAGGTTTCTTCGCCGGCCCAGACCAGGTAGGACACCTCGACCGAGCCCACGACTATATGGGTGAAGTCGCCCAGCGCCATCAGGTAGGTGATCATCAGGATGATCCAGATCTTGGCGTGCTCCATGGACGGGATCATCCATACCATGGTGGCGATCATCCAGCCTGAGACGATGCCCTTGGCGAACATCTGGCTGAGGTCGTTTTCCATGACCTTGCGGCCAACGTCGAGGAAGGCAATATCGGTCTTACTGTCGAAGATCGGCAGTTCGAGCATCACCCAGGCAACCAGCAGGGTGCCGGCCAGGTTGCCGAGCAGGACGATGGTCCATAGCCGCAACAGGCGGCCGAGGTTGGCCAGGGTAGGGGTGGTCATCACCGGTAGCACGGCAGTCAGGGTGTTTTCGGTAAACAGCTGCTGGCGGGCGAGGATTACTGCCAGGAAGCCTGCGCTGTAACCGAGGCTGGCGATCACCTGGGCGCTGTCGCCCTCGGGCAGTCGGGCGTAGAACAAGCCCATCGCCATCAATGACAGGCCCATGGTCAAACCGGCCGCCAATGCTGACCACCACAGTGCGGCGAGCGTGCGCTCGAGCTCCTGGTCGCCCTGCGAGCGGATGATCTCGTGCAGCACTGCTGCGCGGGGTGGCTGGTTGTGGCTTGCTTCCTGTTCCTCGTCCGCCGACAGGCCAGGGGTCTTGTCGCTTTGTGCATCGCTCATGATTGCCAGGCTCCGCAGGGGGTTTATCTACAGAGCGAAAGGGGCGGGCAATAGTTGCCAGGTGCTGGCCAAAAGTTTTTCAAGATCAAGGTGTTGACTCTGAGTTCAAAGCGCGTATTATTCGCCTCCTCGCAGCGTTGAACGCCGCGAGGGAAGCAGTAAGCTGTTGAAGTTGAAGGTGTTTTGAATGAAGCAGCTTCGAAAATAACTTCAACAAGGCGGTTGACAGCAGGTTGTAACGCTGTATGATTCGCCTCCCGCTACGAGAGATCGCAGCGAGTTAAGCGGTTGAAGCTAAACGAGTTTCTCGGAAATAACTTCAAAATAAACGCTTGACAGCAAATGAGGAAAGCGTAGAATGCGCGCCTCGGTTGAGACGAAAAGCTCTTAACCAAACGCTCTTTAACAAATTGAATCAAGCAATTCGTGTGGGTGCTTGTGAGTACGGACTGATAGTCAAAA